>DASYFN010000039.1:0-15479 GCA_036498385.1 Klebsiella sp. | reverse complement strand
CGGTCAGTACACCAACCGTTACCAGCGCTTTGGACCAGGCAACAGAGCCAACGATATCCTGCTCCGCCAGGCGGTAATCAAAGCGCAAAGAGTCGTTGAACTGTTTGAACCGCTGATCCGCTGCCTGAGTAAAACGCCCACCCCAAAGTGCCATAACATGCTTCCTTAATATCTTTGAATTTTATTGCCCGGCGACACTGCGCTTACCGGGCTGACAAAATGATAAATTGTTTATGCCAGAATACGCGTGCCGATCGGCGTGCCATTAAACAGCGCAGGCAGTTGCTCAGCATGGCGCCAGGAGGCGATATCAACCGGGCGGCCTAATGTCCGTGCCGCGTCCAGAGCGGCGTTCACTTTGACGATCATTCCGTCGGTGATAATGCCCTGCTCGATCAGTTGTTCAGCTTTCTCGGCGGTCATTTCCGCAATGCGCTGACCTTTGCCATCGAGAATGCCGCTTACGTCAGACAGCAGAATCAGGTCTGCGCCGAGCGTTGCCGCCAGCGCGGTCGCCGCCTGGTCGGCGTTGACGTTCATCAGCTCGCCTTCATCGGTGACGCCGATGGAGCTAACGACCGGCATATAACCGCCCGCCAGCAGCGTGTTAATCAGCGCCGGAGAACCCGGCTGAGCGAATCCGACATGACCCAGCTCTTCATCAAGCTGCGTCACTTTGACGCTATCGCCATCGCCGAGGAATAGCCCAACAGCAGCCAGGCCGTGCTTCTTCGCCCACGCCAGCAGCGTTTTATTGGCGGTTCCCGCCAGCGCGCCAGTAATAATGTCGATCTGATCTGCCGGAGTGACCCGCAAACCGTTTTTCTTGTTCACCGGCAGGTTGAGCTGCTTCATAAGTTCATCCACCACGCAGCCGCCGCCGTGCACAATGATCAGTGGGCGCTGATGTGACTCCCGGTAGTTTACTAGTGCCGTAAACAGACGCTCCAGCGCTTCTTCGCTGTCCAGCAGAACGCCGCCGAGTTTGATAATTAAAGGATTCATCATCACACCTTAAATAAGAGACTGCGTCTCAGCGAAGCCGAAACGAATATTTGCGCACTGTACGGCCTGCGCGGCCGCGCCTTTCAGCAGGTTATCTTCCGCCGCCACCACGATGATATGTTCATCCTGGACCGCAAAACCGATATCACAGAATGGCAGGCCCACGACATTTTTCAATGCAGGGATGCCCTTATCGTATAAACGTACCAGCGGCTTATCCGCATAGGCCTGCTGGAATACCGCCGCCACCTGCTCTTTGCTCACGCCGGGCTTCAGACGGCAGGTAATGGTTTCCAGAATCCCACGCTTAAAATTACCCAGATGCGGGGTAAAAATAACGTCCGTACCCAGGTGGCTTGAAATTTCCGGGTGATGACGGTGGTTGAAAACACCGTAAGGTTGCAGGCTGACTTCGCAGAAGCTATTACCAATAGAGGCTTTACGCCCGGCGCCGCTGACCCCGCTGGTTGCGTTGATCACCGGCCACTGGTTAAGATCCAGCAGCCCGGCAGCGATCAGTGGTTTTAACGACAACTGAGCTGCCGTCGGATAGCAGCCCGGTACGGCAATCAGATTCGCCTCTTTCAGCTTATCGACGCTCCACTCGGCCAGGCCGTAAACCGCCTGCTCCAGCAGTTCAGGGTGCTGATGAGTGAAACCGTAATATTTTTCATAGAAGGCGCCGTCATTAACGCGGAACGCCCCGGAGAGATCGAACACTACGCAGCCTGCGGCGAGAAACTGTGGCGCCAGGTCATGGCTCACCTCATGCGCGGTGGCAAGGAAAACCACATCCACTCCGGCGCTAAACTCGCTGATATCTGACATTGGCTGCAGCGGCAGATCGACAATGCCTTTCAGCTGCGGATGCACGTCGGAAACTAATTTTCCCGCATCATTGCTTTGCGCGGAGACCGTCAAAGCGGTTATGGTCATATGAGGATGGCGATTTACATAGGCCACTAGCTCTGCGCCGGCATAACCGCTGGCGCCCACAATCAGCGTGTTCAACATTGGGGCTCTTCACCTTCTTGCTTACGTATATTTACCCTGGAAGACCGTTGCCTTCCCCACCCTGTTGAGCCGTAAGAGCATCATACTTACATTCGATGGGTTTTCTTACGCTCAACGATAATGTATTTTTATTCACAAATAATGCATGAATATTGATACTATCACGACCCGAGGTGTGTCAACAATGAAAAACAATTTACCGCCCTTTATCGAGATTTACCGCGCGCTGATCGCCACACCCTCCATCAGCGCAACCGAAGAGGCGCTGGATCAAAGCAATGAGTCTTTAATCAATTTACTGGCAAGCTGGTTCCGCGATATCGGCTTTAATGTTGAAGTTCAGCCGGTACCGGACACACGGAATAAATTCAACCTGCTGGCCAGTACCGGCCACGGCGCTGGCGGCTTGCTGCTTGCCGGGCATACTGATACCGTCCCGTTTGATGATGGCCGCTGGACCCGCGACCCCTTTACCCTGACCGAGCACGACAATAAGTTGTACGGTCTTGGCACGGCGGATATGAAAGGCTTCTTCGCTTTTATTCTCGACGCTTTGCGCGACGTTGACGTCACTCAACTGAAAAAGCCACTCTATATTCTGGCGACGGCCGATGAAGAGACCAGCATGGCCGGCGCTCGCTATTTCGCCGAAACGACCCAGTTACGACCGGATTGCGCCATTATCGGCGAACCCACTTCGCTGCAGCCGATACGCGCGCACAAAGGCCATATCTCGACGGCGGTCCGCGTACTGGGCCAATCCGGCCACTCCAGCGACCCGGCGCGCGGCATTAATGCCATCGAGCTGATGCACGATGCCATCGGCCGCATCATGCAGTTGCGTGAAGATTTAAAAGAGCGTTATCACTATGCCGCCTTTACCGTTCCCTGGCCGACGCTAAACCTCGGTGCCATCCACGGCGGCGATGCCTCCAACCGCATTTGCGCCTGCTGCGAACTGCATATGGATATTCGCCCGTTGCCCGGAATGACGCTCAACGATCTCAACGGGCTGCTGAACGAGGCGCTGGCCCCGGTGAGCGAGCGCTGGCCTGGGCGCCTGACCGTTACTGAACTGCATCCGCCGATCCCCGGCTACGAATGCCCACCGGACCATAAGCTGGTTGAGGTAGTAGAGAAACTGCTCGGCGCGCAAACCGAAGTGGTGAACTACTGTACCGAAGCGCCATTTATTCAGACTCTCTGCCCGACGCTGGTGTTAGGCCCAGGCTCTATCAACCAGGCTCACCAGCCAGATGAGTACCTGGAAACACGTTTTATTAAGCCGACCCGCGAGCTTATCACTCAGGTGGTCCACCATTTCTGCTGGCATTAACAGACGCATTATCGCGTTCAATTTCATCAGAGTACGAGGGTGACAATTATCACATTCTCATAAGCAACACTTATCAAGCGACCTTCGAGTTAAATTTCGCAAATTGCCGCAATTTATTCGTTTGCTGAAGCGATTTCGCAACAATTGACGTGGGGGTTTTTACGTGGCTTTATAAAAGACGGTTGCTTATCCACTGCTCAAATTATCGAGCGCCGGATATAACAAAATAAAATGAGATGGGGTGTCTGGGGTAACATGAACGAACAATATTCCGCTTTGCGTAGTAATGTCAGTATGCTCGGTAAGGTGCTGGGCGACACCATTAAGGATGCACTAGGAGAAAACATTCTTGATCGTGTCGAAACTATCCGTAAGTTGTCCAAATCTTCTCGCGCTGGCAATGAAGCCAACCGCCAGGAACTGCTCACCACGCTGCAAAACTTGTCCAACGACGAGCTGCTGCCAGTGGCGCGCGCGTTTAGCCAGTTTTTGAACCTGGCAAATACCGCTGAGCAATACCACAGCATTTCGCCAAAAGGCGAAGCGGCCAGTAATCCTGAAGTGATTGCCCGCACCCTGAGAAAGCTCAAAGACCAACCCGATCTCAACGAAACAATTATTAAACAAGCCGTTGAATCCCTGTCGCTGGAACTGGTGCTGACCGCGCACCCGACCGAAATCACGCGTCGTACACTGATCCACAAGATGGGCGAAATCAACAACTGCCTGAAGCAGCTTGATAACAACGACATTGCTGACTATGAACGTCATCAGGTCATGCGCCGTCTGCGCCAACTGATTGCCCAGTCGTGGCACACCGATGAAATCCGTAAACAGCGCCCTTCCCCGGTCGATGAAGCCAAATGGGGATTTGCGGTTGTCGAAAATAGCCTGTGGGAAGGTGTACCGAACTACCTGCGCGAGCTAAACGAACAACTGGAAGAAAACCTGAACTATCGGCTGCCGGTCGATTTTGTTCCGGTTCGCTTTACTTCCTGGATGGGCGGTGACCGCGACGGCAACCCGAACGTGACCGCAGACATCACCCGTCACGTACTGCTACTCAGCCGCTGGAAAGCAACCGATCTGTTCCTGAAAGACGTGCAGTTGCTGATTTCCGAACTGTCGATGGTCGAGTGTACCGACGAACTGCGTGCGCTGGCCGGTGCGGATGGCGTACAGGAAGAACCGTACCGTTACCTGATGAAAAAGCTGCGCACGCAGCTGATGGAAACCCAGACCTGGCTGGAAGCACGTCTGAAGGGGCAAAAACTACCGAAACCAGCCGGTCTGATTACCCAGAATGAACAACTGTGGGAACCACTCTACGCCTGCTATAAATCGCTACAAGCCTGCGGTATGGGTATTATCGCCAACGGCGAGCTGCTCGACACCTTGCGTCGCGTTAAAGCCTTTGGCGTACCACTGGTGCGCATCGATATCCGTCAGGAAAGCACCCGTCACACCGAAGCGCTGGGCGAGATGACCCGCTATCTCGGCATCGGTGACTATGAAAGTTGGTCGGAAGCCGATAAACAGGCCTTCCTGATCCGCGAACTGAACTCCAAACGTCCTCTGCTGCCGCGCCAGTGGGAACCGAGCGAAGAAACCCGTGAAGTGCTCGAGACCTGCAAAGTCATCTCCGAAGCGCCGCGCGGTTCTATTGCGGCCTACGTTATTTCGATGGCAAAAACGCCGTCAGACGTACTGGCAGTACATCTGCTGCTGAAAGAGGCTGGCATCGGCTTCGCGCTGCCGGTCGCCCCGTTGTTCGAAACCCTGGACGACCTGAATAACGCCGACGACGTCATGACCCAGTTGCTGAATATCGACTGGTATCGCGGCTTTATCCAGGGCAAGCAGATGGTCATGATTGGCTATTCTGACTCCGCGAAAGATGCGGGCGTCATGGCCGCTTCCTGGGCGCAGTATCAGGCGCAGGACGCATTAATTAAGACTTGTGAAAAAGCCGGGATTGAACTGACGCTGTTCCACGGTCGCGGTGGTTCTATTGGTCGCGGCGGCGCGCCGGCGCACGCGGCTTTGCTCTCTCAGCCTCCGGGAAGCCTGAAAGGCGGCCTGCGCGTCACCGAACAGGGTGAGATGATCCGTTTTAAATACGGTCTGCCAGAAATCACCATCAGCAGCCTGTCGCTTTACACCAGCGCGATTCTGGAAGCCAACCTGCTACCGCCGCCTGAGCCAAAAGCGCAATGGCGCGACATCATGGCCGAACTGTCCGACGTCTCCTGCAAGATGTACCGCGGCTACGTGCGTGAAAATAAAGATTTTGTTCCTTACTTCCGTTCCGCTACACCGGAGCAGGAGCTGGGTAAACTACCGCTGGGCTCGCGTCCGGCAAAACGTCGTCCGGCTGGCGGCGTCGAGTCGCTGCGCGCCATTCCGTGGATCTTCGCGTGGACGCAAAACCGCCTGATGCTGCCAGCCTGGCTGGGTGCCGGCGCCGCGCTGCAAAAAGTCGTCGAAGGCGGCAAACAAAGCGAGCTGGAAAGCATGTGCCGCGACTGGCCGTTCTTCTCTACCCGTCTCGGCATGCTGGAGATGGTCTATTCAAAAGCTGACCTGTGGCTGGCGGAATATTACGATCAGCGTCTGGTAAAACCAGAACTGTGGAAGCTGGGTGAAGAGCTGCGCAAACTGCTATCTGCCGATATCAACGTGGTGCTGGCAATCGCCAACGACTCCCACCTGATGGCTGACCTGCCGTGGATCGCGGAGTCTATTCAGCTGCGTAATATCTATACCGACCCGCTGAACGTACTCCAGGCCGAACTGCTGCATCGTTCACGTCTGGCGGAAGAGAAAGGTGAAAAACCGGATCCACGCGTTGAACAAGCGCTGATGGTAACCATTGCAGGCGTTGCGGCAGGCATGCGTAACACGGGTTAATTTTCCCGGCGGCAGCGCGTTGCGCCTGCCCATATAAGATGGGTAAAAACCTGTAGCTCCGGTAAGCATCACGTTTACCGGAGCTCTTTTTATGAGCGATGCAACATTTCGTTGATAATCTGCTCGTTATGCAACGCATAAAGATAGTAGGTTGGTCAGTTATCCGGTTTGTCAGGTATGATGAAAAAAGATCGCATCATACGGAGAGGAAATGGATAGCGATATTAATCAGGCCATTGATTCTTTTATTAAAGGTTCGGCGGTAATCGGAAAGATCCGCTTTTCCACAGAGGCCAGACCGGCTTCTGAGGAAGCCGTGAGCGTCGATTTTCCACGCCTCGAAATCATACTTGAGGGGCAGCTTCGCGATCCGGCGATTAAAGCCGACCAGGCCCAGCTCACGCCGCACGATGTGTTGTACATTCCAGCTGGCGGATGGAATGACCCGCAATGGCTGACGCCCTCCACTCTGTTAACTATCTTATTTGGTAAGCAACAGCTGGAATTCGTCCTGCGCCACTGGGACGGCCGCACGCTTAATGTGCTGGATAAACAGCAGGTTCCGCGCCGCGGCCCCCGGGTCGGCTCTTTTCTGCTGCAGGCGCTTAATGAAGTGCAGATGCAGCCACAGGAGCAGCACACGGCCCGCTGTATTGTCACCAGCCTGCTCAGCCACTGTGCCGATCTACTGGGTAACCAGGTACATACGTCATCGCGCAGCCAGGCGCTTTTTGAAGCGATTCGTAAGCATATTGATGCCCACTTTGCCGACCCTTTAACCCGGGAGTCAGTGGCGAAGGCGTTTTATCTCTCGCCAAACTATCTTTCACACCTGTTCCAGAAATGCGGCCCGATGGGTTTTAACGAATACCTGAATCACATCCGTCTGGAACAAGCCAGAATGCTGTTAAAAGGCCACGATATGAAAGTTAAAGATATCGCCCACGCCTGTGGTTTCGCCGACAGCAACTACTTCTGCCGCCTGTTTCGCAAAAACACCGAACGCTCGCCGTCGGAGTATCGACGTCAGTATCATAGCCAACTGACGGAAAAAACATCGGCAGCAAAAAACTAGATTTTTGTATGTTAAACCTGACTTTTGTGCGCTCCTTTACCCTGCCTCAATCCGAATTTTGGGATAAATGTGATCTAAATCATCCTTAATCGTAATGCGTACATTTATCCAGTTTTTAGCAAATTTGTCATCTGGCGACCCTGTGAGTAAAAACCGTATTCTTACCTCAACGACACCACCGAATTAAGCATTGAGGAAAGAATGATGGAACTCTACCTGGACACCGCAAACGTAGCAGAAGTTGAACGCCTGGCACGTATCTACCCACTGGCCGGTGTTACTACCAACCCGAGCATTATCGCCGCGGGTAAAGTGTCGGTTTGGGATGTTCTTCCTCGCCTGCAAAAAGCCGTCGGCCCGGAGGGTATTTTGTTCGCCCAGACCATGAGTCGTGACGCGCAGGGCATGGTGGAAGAGGCCAAACGTCTGAGCAACGCCGTCCCCGGTATCGTGGTAAAAATCCCGGTCACTGCCGAAGGTCTTGCTGCTATTAAACTATTGAAAAAAGAAGGTATTCCTACGCTAGGCACTGCGGTATACAGCGCCTCTCAGGGGCTGCTGGCAGCGCTGGCCGGAGCAAAATATGTTGCGCCTTACGTGAACCGCGTCGACGCCCAGGGCGGTGACGGTATCCGCATGGTACAGGAGCTACAATCCCTGCTGGAGTTACATGCGCCGGAAAGCAAAGTGCTGGCCGCCAGCTTTAAGACTCCGCGTCAGGCGCTGGATTGCCTGTTAGCTGGTTGCGAAGCTATCACCCTTCCGTTAGATGTAGCGCAACAAATGCTCGGTACACCTGCGGTAGAGTCAGCCATTGAGAAGTTTGAGCAGGACTGGAATAACGCTTTTGGAACTCTGAACCTGTAACCCGATCGACGAGCCGCCCAGGGGGGTGGCATCACGGTCATCCAGGAGGAAAAGAAATGGATCGCATTATTCAATCACCCGGTAAGTACATTCAGGGCGCGGACGCAATTACTCGCCTTGGCGGCTACCTCAAACCGCTGGCTGAACGCTGGTTCATCGTTGGCGATAAATTTGTACTCGGTTTTGCCGAAGAAAAATTGCGTAAAAGCCTGGCGGATGCTGGCCTGGTCTGCGAAATCGCACCGTTTGGCGGTGAATGCTCACACAATGAAATCAATCGTTTGCGTGATATTGCTGGTTCTGCCCAATGCACAGCTGTGCTCGGTATCGGCGGCGGTAAGACGCTGGATACCGCAAAAGCATTAGCACATTTTATGAATCTACCGGTGGTGATCGCGCCGACGATTGCCTCCACCGATGCGCCGTGCAGCGCGCTCTCTGTCATCTATTCCGATGACGGCGAGTTTGATAGCTACCTGATACTGCCGCGCAATCCGAACATGGTCATTGTCGATACACAAATCGTTGCTGGAGCCCCGGCACGCCTGCTGGCAGCCGGTATCGGTGACGCGCTGGCGACCTGGTTTGAAGCTCGTGCTTGCTCCCGCAGCGGCGCAATCACCATGGCGGGCGGCAAATGTACTCAGGCAGCGCTGGCGCTGGCTGAACTGTGCTACAACACGCTGATTGAAGAGGGCGAAAAAGCGATGCTGGCGGCAGAGCAGCACGTTGTCACTCCGGCGCTGGAACGCGTGATTGAAGCCAACACCTACCTGAGCGGCGTCGGCTTTGAAAGCGGCGGCCTGGCGGCTGCGCATGCTATCCACAACGGTCTGACTGCTATTCCGGACGCTCACCACTACTATCATGGTGAAAAAGTGGCTTTCGGCACACTCACGCAGCTGGTACTGGAAAACGCACCGGTAGAAGAGATTGAAACCGTAGCGGCGCTGTGCCATAGCGTGGGTCTGCCTGTCACCCTGGCGCAACTGGATATTACAGTCGATATCCCGGGTAAAATGCGTACCGTGGCAGAAGCCGCCTGCGCAGAAGGTGAAACCATCCACAATATGCCCGGTGGCGCGACGCCGGATCAGGTCTATGCAGCACTTCTGGTTGCCGACCAGTACGGCCAACGCTTCCTGCAAGAGTGGGAATAATGAATTATGGCCCTCTGGTGAGGGCCTTTTTTATTATATCGCCGGGCGCACGCCCAGAGTATGACAAATCGCGTAGCTCATTTCCGCACGGTTTAGCGTATAGAAGTGGAAATCCTTCACTCCTTCGCGACTTAAGATCTTCACCATATCCATCGCGATGTTCGCGCCCACCAGTTGGCGAGTTTCGGCGTCATTGTCCAGGCCTTCGAACATTTTCGCCATCCAGGTGGGGATACGCACATTAGTCATATCGGCAAATTTTTTCGCCTGCTTAAAGTTAGAGACCGGCAGAATGCCCGGGATGATTTCGACATCGATACCCGCGGAGACGCAGCGGTCGCGGAAACGCAGGTAACTTTCCACATCGAAGAAGAACTGGGTAATCGCGCGGTTTGCCCCGGCTTCGACTTTACGCTTCAGGTTGAGCAGGTCAGCCTGGGCGCTTTTGGCTTCAGGATGGACTTCCGGATAAGCCGCGACGGAAATATCAAAATCCCCGACCTCTTTCAATAAAGTAACCAGGTCAGCCGCATACATATCCGGCTTTCCGCTGCCCGGCGGCAGATCGCCGCGCAGAGCAACGATATGGCGAATCCCGCTATCCCAGTAATCTTTGGCAATGGTACACAGCTCATCACGGCTAGCGTCGATACAGGTCAGATGCGGCGCGGCCTCGAGACCGGTACGATCCTTAATGCCTTTGATAATGCTATGAGTGCGGTCACGTTCACCGGAATTGGCGCCGTAGGTTACGGAGACAAACTTCGGCTTCAGGCTACTCAGGCGATCGATGGATTTCCAAAGGGTTTGCTCCATTTCACTGGTGCGCGGCGGAAAGAATTCAAAGGACACATTAATCTGACCCTGTACTTCCGCCAGGCTCTGATTCAGGGCTTCCCGCTGATTGGCGTGAAAAAAGCTCATACCTTACCTCATCAATCGCATTTTATGTTTGTTGTGTTGCGAACTTCTATACGTTTAGACGTCCAGATGTAAAAATGACGGAAAAGAGCAGCAACGTCAATAGAAAAATCTGCGTTAACCGTGAGGAATATTCAGTCAAGATGAAATTCATTCATGTCGCTTTCGCTAAGGCAATGATTTTTCGAGCGCTGCTATCACCCCTTCCAGTAACATCTCATTTCCAGGCAGCGTAATCACTCCCAGGCCAAGCGGAAGCTGCTGACTCGCATCCCGTAGAGGGCAAAAAACCACTCCCTGACGCTGAATAGCGGAAAAAGATGCCGGCAGTAGGATCATTCCTTCTCCGCGCGCAATACGCGCCAGCAAAACATCATGCTCGACGGGCTCCTCCACGTACGTGGGCGTATATCCTGCCCGGTCAAAAATGCGTCGCATAGAGTCAAAAAAATCTGGATTACGCTCGCGTTTAAACCAAAACAGCGGCCGATGATTGAGCGCGCTTAACGTAAGATCTGCCCTGGCGGCCTCTGGCCAGGATGCAGGTAATGCGACGATTAACGACTCGTGATACGGCAAAGGATGCAGGTGGAGACCCTCGGTATTCAACGGCAGCGCGACCAGCGCCACATCAAGTTTGCCTTTTCGCACCAGTTGGGCCAACGCCGGTGATGTCTGGCGAGTGATATGCAAAGCGTTGGTCTGTTCACCCAGCGCAGACTCAGCGGCGGCGAAAACGCCTTGTTCAAAGGCCGTCGTCAACCCCAGACGCAGAGGCTGTTGCGTAGGAGCAGAAAGCTGGTTCAACGCTGCCAGGATATGGTCCTGAAGCTCCAGCAGCGGCCGAATAATGTCCAGCACCCGTCTTCCCTCATCGGTAAGAATCAGGCCTTTGGTATGACGCAAAAATAGCCTCACTCCCAGTTGCGTTTCCAGATGGCGAATATGACGGCTCAGCGGCGGCTGTGAAATAAATAGCCGCTGCGCCGCCCGGCTGATGTTATTTTCCTCCGCAACCACGGCAAAGTAGCGCAGCAGGCGAATATCCAAAGTCTGTAAACGTGAATTTGTCATACTGAAAAGGTATCACAAAAAGGGTATTACTCAAGTCAGGTAAACTTCCCTAACCTTCCTCGTAACGCATAATCACAAGAGGAAAAGCTATGACTAACGAACGTTATACTATCGGACAAGAAATGCTACAGCGCGTGGATGGCAAGGGCGGCGATGCCGTCGTCAACAGCCTGAAGGATATCGCTCCCGATTTCGCCCGCTATTTGATTGAGTTCCCCTTCGGCGATATTTACGCCAGACCAGGGCTCGATTTACGCAGCCGTGAAATTGCCACCATCGCCGCACTCACGGCCCTCGGCAACGCCGCACCGCAGCTAAAAGTGCATATTGCCGCTGGATTAAATGTCGGTCTGACGCAAGAAGAGATTACGGAAGTTATCATGCAGATGGCGGTCTATGCCGGATTCCCGGCAGCCCTGAACGGTCTGTTTGCTGCCAAAGAAGTTTTCGCAGCGCACTAATGTGAAAAGACCAGACAATGCCTGGTCTTTTATTCGACACTACAGCAGTTGCGCCAGCCGATTGATATCCGACTGAATCGCCCCAGCGGTCACATCACGACCGGCGCCCGGACCGCGGATCACCAGTGGGTTATCGCGATACCAGCGGCTCTCGATGGCAAAGACGTTATCACACGGCAGCAGCGCCGCCAGCGGATGCTCTTCGCGCACAGCTTCAACGCCAACGCGAGCTTTACCGTTAGCGTCAAAACGCGCCACGTAGCGCAGCACCAGGCCCATCTCGCGCGCCGCTTCCAGGCGCTGCAGCATCTGGTCGTTCAGTTCTTCGCCGTTCTCGAAGAAGTGATCGACCGAACCCTCTTCGCAGTGGGCGGGCACCAGCGACTCTACGCGCACCTGATCCGGCTCAATGTCGTAACCCGCCTCACGAGCCAGGATCACCAGCTTGCGCATAACGTCTTTCCCGGAAAGATCGACGCGCGGGTCCGGTTCCGTTAGCCCCTGCTGCCAGGCCTGATCGACCAGGTCAGTAAACGGCACGGTACCGTCAAACTGCAGGAACAGCCACGAGAGAGTGCCGGAGAAAATACCGCTCAGCGCCAGAATGGTATCGCCGCTATCAATCAAATCGCGCACCGTATGGTTGACCGGCAAACCAGCGCCGACGGTAGCGTTGTACAGCCAGTGACGCCCGGTCTTCTCGAACGAGTCGTGGATCTGGCGATATTTACTGCTGCTACTGGCACCAGCCAGCTTATTCGCGCTGATAACGTGGAAACCGTGACTGGCGAAATCGAGGTACTGATCGGCCAGTTGCTCGCTGGCGGTCACATCCAGCACCACTAAATCATCGTACGGATGCGCACGCATCCACAGGAACAGCGATTCTTCATCCTGCTCCACGGCTTCATCATTAAAGAAAGCCAACGCGCGACTGGCGTCGAGACCTTCGTAATTGAGCAAGCTACGGCGGCTATCCACGACTCCGGCAAGGATGAACTCAAACCCGGTACGGGCGGAGAGCGTGGTCTGCTCGCGAGCGAACAACTCCAGCCAGCGGGAACCGATATTACCTTTACCAAACAGTACCAGACCAATGCGCTTTTCCGCGCGGAACAGCGACTGATGCAGACCCTGAATGAGGCTTTCTGTCGGCCCGGTGCGCAACACCGCTACCAGGCTAATCCCCTCTTCTGATTGCCAGGTGAACTCTACCGGCTGGCCTTTCAACTGCTGCCAGAAGCGGTGGCAGTGCAGCGGATTACGGATCACGCCAGCGCCGACCATCGCCACCAGCGCTAGTTTCTGACGCAGGCGTAGCTCGCCCGGTAGCCCCGCTTCGTCCAGCAGCTTCAGCGCGCTGTCAGCCACTTCAGAGGTGTAGCAGAATTGCAGCAGCTTACGGTCTGCGTGTATGCCAACCGCCAGCGGACGCAACTGAGCGCGTTTTAAAATGGCGTCCAACTCTTTATGCGCCAGTTTGAAATCCTGACCGCCTGGCACCTGGAACTCAATCAGGCAAACATCATCATGACTGGTGACAATTCGTGCCCCGGTGCCGGAAGCCAGCACGCGTTCGATGCGTGTAGAGCCCTGATCCGGGGTATAGCTACAGCGTAATTGCAAATCGATATCGCTGCCGGAGACCGGCTGCAGCGTACGGGCATGCAACACCGGCGCCGCCAGACGAGCCAGCTCGCTGGCCTCATCAAGGCGCAGCAGCGGCAGCAGACAGGCGTCTTTCACTTTACGCGGGTCCGCGCTGTAAACCCCGGCCACGTCGCTCCAGATAGTGACGCGGGAAACCCCGGCCAGCGCGCCGATTTGGGTGGCGGAATAGTCGGAACCGTTACGCCCCAGCAGTACGGTTTCCCCGGCGTTGTTGCGCGAGATAAAGCCGGTCACCACCAGCAGTTTGTTCGGATGCTGCGCCATCAACTGCTGCAAGAGCGGCCAGGATAAACCTTCATCCACCTGCGGCTGCGCGGAACGCTCGGCGCGTAAGAAGCTACGCGCATCCAGCCAGGCGGCTTCTACACCCAGATAATTCAGCAGCGCCGCCATCAGGCGGGCCGACCAGACTTCACCGTGGCCAACGACTTCGGCGTATACCGCGTCCGTCACGCCGCTATCAAGCAGCCCAGCCAGGCGTTCGAGATCCTGAATAAACAAGGCGATCAGCGTATCGGCTGCGTCTGGCGACAGCAGCCCGGAAATCAGCTCCATCTGATAACGACGAAGCGTCTGTTGCACCTGATGCGCAGAAAGGCGATCAGTCTGGCTGAGCTTCAGCCAGTTGATCAACTGGTTGGTGGTACTGCCTGCGGCAGAGACGACCATCATGTCGCCTGCCAGCGAATACTCCATCATGATACCCGCAACACGCAGGTAACACTTCGCATCCGCTAAACTACTCCCACCAAATTTGTGCAGCTGACGACCCTTCGCCCCTGCCTGCGCAATCACACTCATTTTTATTCCTCGTTTGCTGCCCGGAAGCCATTTTCCAGGTCGGCAATTAAATCTTCACCATCTTCAATACCCGTCGAAATACGCAGAAGCGTTTCTGAGATCCCGGCTGCCGCACGCGCTTCGGGTGCCATACCCGCATGGGTCATCGTCGCGGCGTGGGAAATCAGACTTTCCACGCCGCCCAACGATTCCGCCAGCGTAAACAGCGACAACCCGCTCAGAAAACGACGCAGTGTCTGCTCATCACCATCCAGCTCGAAGCTTAACATCGCCCCAAAACCTTTTTGCTGACGCGCTGCAATCTCATGCCCCTGGTTTTCCGGCAGGGACGGATGGTACAGTTTTTTCACCAGCGGCTGGGTTTTCAGATAGTCGACAATCGCCAGCGCGTTGCGCTGAGCCACTTCCATACGCGGAGAAAGCGTACGTAAACCGCGCAGCAGCAGATAGCTATCAAACGCCCCGCCGGTGACGCCGATATTATTCGCCCACCATGCCAGTTCGGTGACAATCGCCGGATCTTTGGCGATAACCACCCCGGCCACCACGTCAGAATGGCCGTTCAAATATTTGGTGCATGAATGCAACACCAGATCGGCTCCCAGCGCCAGCGGATTCTGCAAAGCCGGACTCATAAAGGTGTTATCAACCACGCTGACCGCTCCAGCCTCACGCGCCAGGCCGCAGATTTTCGCAATATCCACAACTCTCAGCAATGGATTACTTGGGCTTTCGACCAGAACCAGCTTCGGTTTTTCCGCCAGCGCAGCGCTCAGCGCCTGCTCGTCATTCTGATCAACAAACAGCACGCGATAACAGCCACGCTTCGCCAGGCTATCAAAAAGGCGGTAGCTACCGCCGTAGCAGTCGTGTGGCGCCACCAACAAGTCGCCTGGCTTCAGGAACACGGTGGTGACCAGTAGAATGGCCGACATACCAGTATTGGTCAGAACCGCCCCCGCGCCGTCCTCCAGTTCCGCCAGCGCACGCTGCACCACATCACGGGTAGGGTTACCGCGACGAGAGTAGTCGTGAGCGCGTGGTTCATTAAATCCGGTGAAGTTATAGGTGCTGGAGAGATGAATCGGCGGGACAACACAGCCGTACTGCTCGTCGTCATTTAAACCGCTACGCACTGCGATGGTGGCCTGTTTACGCGTCATGTTGGGGAATTCCTGGGCTGA
>DASYFN010000038.1:0-30912 GCA_036498385.1 Klebsiella sp. | reverse complement strand
ACCACGCTGACATTCGTACTGCCAGACGGTAGCATCGCTGTACCCGACTCATTCTGCAGACGAAGCCCTACGCCTGTAGCGTCTCCCGTATTCCTGAACAGGGTGTTGTTCGTTTCGTCCTCTATGCCCGACGGCACTATGTTTACTGACGTCACTCCCGCACCACAGGTAATACTCACCAGCACATCCGTCAGTTTCCTGGCCGTCGCGTCCGTGAACTCACGGGAACCAATGTCATCCAGTATCACCGTTGATGTCGTATCATCAAACGCACACGTTTTGCTGACCACCGTCCCGCTGATAGTGATTATCTGAGTAGGATTTTCTGCCACTGCATCAGTCTGTGGTATCAGACTCAGCAGGCCTCCTGTCACCATCACTGAGGCCAGCCTTACGGCTCTCTTCATCATTCTGTCTGTCCTCTCTTTCCTCACTGGCAGACCCCGCTTATCCGGATAACCGCATTCGCCATATCCGCTTCTGTCAGTTGATAACTGACACGACATTGCTGCCCAGCAGCGTCTCCCCAGCGGGCCGTCACTTCACCCTTGCCTTCCAGACCCGAAAGATACACCAGGCCGCCATCTGCCACGATGCTGCTGCTCTTACCCGCCGTGACCACCGTCCCGAACGGCAGTGGCTTACCACCATAGGTAAGCGTCATCAATACGCGGTAACCCCGACGCGCCTTAAAATCTACCCGAACCACTGCCCCTTTCGTCGGCACTATCCGGGTAACGCTGTCATCCACATCCGTACGCTCATTCAGTGATTCCGTGTCCACCTGTATCCGGTTTTCACGGTATGCCGATGCGTAAGGCTTGATGGCGTAACCCCGCCAGTCGGTAGAGACGCCCGGCTCATTTTTCACCCCTACATCCGGGACGCCCGACGTGGCAATAAGCACACTGGTACCGCCCAGGGGCTGGCCAATAGTCAACCCGTTACGGTGCAATAGAGCGCCACCGTTCAGACCATAGCTGACCTGCCGCCAGTCACTGCTGTGGCTGTAACCCAGATTCACGTTGCCATACGTCCCCCGGTAGTCCAGGTTGGCATTGCCACTGGTTCCCTGACCACGGGAATATCCCTGAGAAACGTTCCAGTTCAGATTACGGCCCGCCAGAAACGTGCCGCTCAGCCCCGACTGCTGACTGCTGTTCCCGTGACTGCCACGACTGCCGTTGAATGTGGCATACACCGGATTGGTAGATCGTCTGCCCAGGAGTTTGTCAAATGGTACTGACAGCGATAAGCTGATGCTGCGATCCGTATAAGACGGCGCATTATCATTTCTGTAACGGGTATACCCATAGTTCAGCGAGTAGTTAACTGGACCAATGCTACTACTGTATCCCCCACGCAGTGATTCATTACTGGAGGTGTTATTCCAGTAAGTCTGTCGCATTCCGGTCAACCAGACTGAGCCGTAATCTCCCAGGGACTGCGAGATATTAGCCTCCAGTCGCGCACGCTTGTTGTTGTACAGGTTGTAATAATCAGAGCGAGTGTCCGTCACTGGGTTACCGTCATCATCCAGCCCCGAATGGTCATACAAACGGCCTGACATATTCTTCAGTGCCGTCTCATCCAGGGTATGGAATCCCCGGGTTGAGAAGCGATAACCGGTCAAACGGAAAGTGGTGGACGTCGGGTTAAAACCCAAAGCATAGAGAAAGCGCAGAGACTGTCCCTTATGCTCACTGCCATCAGCCAGCGTGCTGTCCGCATGGGTGATATCCGCCGACACGGCCCCCAGGCGCCCCATATTGATACCAGCACCGGACTGCACCGCCAGATAATCCGATGAGAACTGCGCGCCGCCGTAAAATGTCACGTCGCGGGGTAGGCCCCATATCAGGGTTCCCTGAGCAAATGACGGTTTTTCATAACGGTCACTGCTTCCGCGATAGTTCCCCGCCGTCAGGCTGTATTTCATCCGCCCTTCACGCAGCAGCGTGGGCAGGGTGGTGTACGGCACCGTAAACACCCGGACGCTGCCAGTAGCCTCACGGACACGCACTTCCAGGTCGCCACTGGAATACACCGGGCTAAGGTCCGTTATCTCAAACGCCCCGGGTGACACAGTCGTGCGGTAAATGATGTAACCATTTTGCCGGACACTGACTTCCGCATTACTTTCCGCCACGCCACGTACGACAGGTGCAAACCCGCGTAGAGTATCCGGATACATATTGTCATCACTGGAAATCTGCACGCCGCGGAACCCCAGAGAATCGAATACCTCATTCCCGGTTGTACTTTCCCCCAGAACAAGGGTGCTTCTCAAAGGGGCAACCGCCCTCTCTACATATGTTCTGATACGTTGCCACTCATGGCGATGACCGTAACGGCTGTTATAGTAGCTCCAGTTTCGGTCATCACGCAGGCGCCAGGCCCCCAGATTAAGGCCACTGCCCAGACTCAGGAAATAGCTCTGGTTGTTGCCAGTACTGCCTGAACGGTCTAAACCACTGAAACGGTAGTTGAGCAGTGCGGCGTTAATTCCCTCGTCCCACTGTGCCGGGTCAATATCACCGCGTGCC
This sequence comes from Klebsiella sp., assembly GCA_036498385.1. GTDB lineage: Bacteria > Pseudomonadota > Gammaproteobacteria > Enterobacterales > Enterobacteriaceae > Klebsiella. The sequence goes on along the minus strand of DASYFN010000038.1, from coordinate 28,366 downwards.
CGGTTACGGGTCGCTACCTGTGGTACGCTGAGGTCAAGGCGCATACGTGAAAAATCGAACTGGCTGAAGGCGCCGGGCACATGCTCCGCCAGGTTCACGCACTGTTCCCCATCCAGCGCCATCAGCGCAGAGAACATCTCCACCTTTACACCGATAATGTCCAGAGACTTCCGACTCAGGCAGGAAACCAGACCTGTGTTGTCCTGGTTGACAGAATTCTTTTCTCCAGGCTTCACAGCATTAAAGCGAACAGCCTGTCGGCTGACAAATGTCCGATTAAGATAAATGTCAACGTCATATACACCGGGTAACTGAGAGCCATCTGCCCGAAACTGCGATAAATCAGCAATATCATGATTGTCTACTGAAATCATCTCAGTCGGAAAATAGAGTTCCGCATAAACGGATGAGGCACATAAACCGGACAGTAAAAATGCCAGTGGTGTATTTTTTAGCAGTAGCATAATTTTTTACCTGAACTCATAAACAACAGGCAATTACTGCCCCGGCAGACAACGTTTTATGACCTACGTCAGAAATGTCGAATCTGCTCATTGGTCAGGCCACCAAAGTCATTGATAGTACGAAAACTCAGCCTGCTGACACCTGCCGAAGGAAGGCTGAGAGATTCAGTTCCCTGCGGGGAGACCATCACTGTCTCTCTCAATTCCTTAGCCCCTGCTTTTATTTGCGTAATGGTGATGTAGTAAGGCGTTGGATTGCGGATAAGTACCTGAGCGCCATTGCGGCTAACTTGCAACTGCGACGGTGCTTCTGACGGGGAGGGCCTCAGGCCTGAAGGACGGACAAATAGCTTGATGCGGGTGGATGCGGATAGCATCAGGATATTTTTGCCACTGATCTCCGCTTTATCAATAGCTGGAATGGATTTGGATACCAGGTAATAGAGTGTCTCACGATCGGATGGCAGAGTGGGACCGACATACATCAGACGCAAGGTGTTCTCACTACCCGGGTTACTGACGTAAAGCGGCGGAGTGACAATAAAATCGGACGTTTTATTTCCTTGCTGATTTTCTGCCCAGGACTGCACCATAAAACGTGAAGTATCTGAAGTGTTACGTACAGAAATGCTGGCCTCTTTCTGTCCGGCCGGATAGATAATGCGGGTTCCCCCCAGCACCACCCCACCAGCATGGGCGGCAGCAGAGACAAAACAGGCCATCAGTAAAGCTGACACTGTCAAAGTTCGGGCAAAAAAAGACATTGAAATTTCCTTGCAGGATGATGATATCCCCCGACAAAGTCGGGGGAATAGGTCAATTACTCGTAGTTCACGGTGAAGTTCGCCATACCATTGGCTGCACCGGCAGCCACATCATCGTTAACCGCCACATAGCGGGCAGAAAAGTTCAGGTCATTAGCACCATCCGTCAGGCTCTGAGATGCGGATGCGGTAGAGCCGTCCAGTACCAGCGGTGTACCATTCTGTAGGATCTGAATACCGACATTAGTCGTGGAGAAGTCACTGGTAGTCAGTGCTGTACCATCAGAGCCCTCGGTTTGACCACTGAAGGTGATGGACGCATTGGTATATGTGGCAGGTGCGCAGTTTTCCAGGGAGATAGTGAATGGCCTCGCCACAGTGGTGGTGCCAGCACCACTGAATGTATTGACCGCCACATCACCCAATGCCACAGTCTGTCCTTTGGCTCCCTCGGCCAGGCTGCAGGTTTCCTCCACTATATTACCGGTGAAATTAATAGTGCTGCTCTCACCTTCAACAGCCGCCAGTGCGGAAGACGCCATGAAAAAAGCAGAAACAGTAATAGCAACTAATTTTATTTTCATAAATAAACACTCTGTATTGATTTACATAAAAAACAGGCGTAATGATACATCTATCAGGAATTCAGGCTGACCTGAAAAAACATATTTTCGAAATAACTTACCGACAGTCGCACTTATTGAACCAGGAGACATCCTCCGAAAAAATGGAAGACTTCAACTCCCATTATCAGTGAGCAATATCCCCACGTAAGTCTATGCCACTCAGGCCCATCATCATCACTGATGGAGTTATTTATTTCAGCCTCGCACTGCCCCATGAAATAAACGAGACCGAAAACCATGAACTTATGCCTTTATTTCCCCACGGTATCACGCCAGGAAATTCCTATTGGGACAGTAGTCTAAAAAACAACAATGCATTTTATAAGCTACAAAAACCTCCTTATTTTTATACCCAACTTACCCTCAACTTTATGTCTTAGGTTATATACCCTACATAGTGTTTTCCTCAACAACCATCTTTTTCGATATGTCAACCATGTTGCAATCGTTCAGGATCAGCTAAAGAATATCTTTTCCATTATTTGTTAAGGGCCTTACAGTTTGCCGGAGTAAGGGTTGTTCAATAAACACCCTTCGCAAAGATACCTTTAATTTTCTGATACTATCCGGGATATATATAACGCCTGACAGCCTGGATTCATTCAGGCCGTAGTAAGCTGCCAGGGGTGTCATTTTTTTATTGGATGGTAATATTATTTTCATATATGCACTACTCAGGCGATCAATCCATTCTTCATCCATGAAAGAACGGATATTTCTCCATGAAAAATTGGCAAAGATAAATCCGGAAACAGAGGAAATAATATCAACGGAATTGGTTAACATTGTTAACCCAGCTTTTAAAAAGCAGTTAACAGCAGACCATACGCAAATCTGGCTATTAAAACACTGGGTGGACCTGAATTCCTTTAAGGGGAGAAACTCACGCTTTATATTACAACCAAAACACTGCAACCATCCATATTGCATATTAAAGATCTCTCCCTGAAATATCTCCAGCGTGGGTTAGGATATTTCATTTATAATAATGGCACTGTCATTTATTGCAAGGTTTTTTTTAGCGCTTACATTTTATACAAAAAAATAAAAATCCTAATAAAAAAATAAATATTAAATCTTTTAATAGAGTAAATATAAGAAAATCATTACATCACCAGGATTTTTCTCAGACTATTTTGTTAATTTCAGAATTATTGTATTGTCCCCTTAGTAAACAAATGCAACATTTAGATTTAAATGCCAATATATTGGAATTTTATAGCAAAAAAAAACCAGTTAATTTGTTTTTTTCATGGTAAAGAAATGAATTTAAGATAACATTTGTAATATTTAACTTAATTAAGACATGACAATCATTTACAACAATTGCAAAAGCCAGACTAAATCAGATCAAGAATAATTATTTTTTATCATATAATCAACAATCTAGTATCAGTCATGGAAAGGGTAACAATGTATGAATAACAGCATTTGTAAAGAAGATCGATGTTGAATCGACGCCATAAAGTAAGAAGCTATCCCATCAGGCGTAATTATTGCTGGTTATTTGAGCTCAGGGCAGTATGGAAAAACCGGAGCGTACACATAGTATGCGAGGATTTGATTCGCTTCGTTCCCTCTGCCGACCGCCCTGAAGGAAGTTTCTTTGTGAGCACTATCCAGGACCAAACCAGCAAATAAAATAGCCTAATGAAATAGGTGCTAAGCAGGAAAATAGAAAAACAAGGGTAATACTTGTTGGATTAGTTACCCGTCAATGTTCGAACTATTTCCGATTTTATGCCAAAGAGATATGTTCACTGGTTCCCGGAACGCTCTGATGAGAGTGAGTGACCAGAAAACAAGTCGCCTATTGACATACTTACGTTGAGCGGCCAATTCGCTGCGTTGGTACCACCACGAGATCGCCTGAATGTACTGCCCATGTGCGGCGACCAGTATCACAGATAGGTAAAATCAACACCATCAGCGACAGAATATACCTGCAGCATGTGGCTTATCTGATGTGCAGCGCTGTAATCAACCATTAGCTTGCCAGTCATCACGTCGAAAGCAGCACTAATCGCGCTCATGATTTGGTTTACCAATTCATCATGAATGGTTGACATGTTCGACCAATTGGAGGAATTTATACGCCATGTCGTCTGGTTTCCCTCCGTTACGATGATTGACCGGAACCGACATTCCCATCAAAGCAGTGGCCTGGAGCAGGCCAATAACGTGAAAGAGGTTAAGCATGGAACAGACATGGCGCTGGTATGGCCCTAACGATCCGGTCACTTTAGCTGATGTCCGTCAGGCGGGCGCTACCGGAGTGGTCACCGCCCTGCACCATATCCCGAACGGCGAAGTGTGGACGGTTGAAGAGATCCTCAAGCGTAAATCCATCGTGGAAGAAGCCGGCCTGGTATGGTCAGTGGTCGAAAGCGTACCGATTCACGAAGAGATCAAAACCCATACCGGCAACTACGTACAGTGGATCGCTAACTATCAGCAGAGCCTGCGCAATCTGGCCCAGTGCGGCATTCGTACCGTATGCTACAACTTTATGCCGGTTCTCGACTGGACCCGTACTGATCTGGAATATGTTCTGCCGGATGGCTCCAAAGCCCTGCGTTTCGATCAGATTGAATTCGCTGCCTTTGAGTTGCATATCCTCAAGCGTCCGGGCGCGGAAGCGGACTACACCGCCGAAGAAGTCGCCCAGGCGAACCAACGCTTCGCCACCATGAGCGAAGACGATAAAGCACGCCTGACCCGCAATATCATCGCCGGTCTGCCGGGCGCGGAAGAGGGATATACGCTCGACCAGTTCCGCCAGCATCTTGCAACCTATAAAGATATCGATAAAGCCGCGCTGCGCGAGAATTTCGCCGTCTTTCTGAAAGCGATTATTCCCGTCGCCGAAGAGGCCGGCGTACGCATGGCGGTACACCCGGACGATCCGCCGCGCCCGATTCTCGGCCTGCCGCGTATCGTCTCGACCATTGAAGATATGCAGTGGATGGTCGATACGGTAAACAGTATGGCTAACGGCTTCACCATGTGCACCGGCTCCTACGGTGTACGCGCCGACAACGATCTGGTTGATATGATTAAGCAGTTCGGTCCACGTATTTACTTCACCCACCTGCGCTCTACTCTGCGGGAAGATAATCCTAAAACATTCCACGAAGCAGCGCATCTGCATGGCGACGTGGACATGTACGAAGTGGTGAAGGCCATTGTCGAAGAAGAACATCGTCGTAAAGCGGAAGGCAAAGAGGATCTTATCCCTATGCGTCCTGACCACGGACACCAGATGCTCGATGATCTGAAAAAGAAAACCAACCCCGGCTATTCCGCGATTGGCCGCCTGAAAGGGCTGGCTGAAGTCCGTGGCGTCGAACTGGCGATTCAGCGCGCTTTTTTTAGCCGCTAATTACTGATTGGTGGGGACTATGTCCCGCCTTTTCCTCTTTGGTCGCGTTTTGCGGCCCATTCTGGAGTTTGCTATGACTGCAACCCTTGCCGACAGCAACCTGCCGGTTACACGCCCTGCGTGGGATCATTCTCGTCTGGAATCCCGCATCATTCACCTGGGCTGTGGCGCATTTCACCGCGCGCATCAGGCGCTTTACACCCATCATCTACTGGAAACCAGCGATAGCGACTGGGGCATCTGCGAAGTCAACCTGATGCCAGGCAACGACCGCGTATTGATTGAGAATCTGAAAAAACAGCAATTGCTCTACACTGTGGCGGAAAAAGGGGCTGACAGCACCGTTCTGAAAATTATCGGTTCGATGAAAGAGGCGTTGCATCCGGAAATCGACGGCTGTGACGGCATTCTGCGCGCCATGACGCGTCCGCAAACCGCAATCGTCTCCCTTACGGTGACGGAAAAAGGCTACTGCACCGATGCGGCCAGCGGCCAGCTCGATCTCAGCAACCCGCTGATTCAACACGATCTCGCCAACCCGGCTACGCCGAAATCCGCCATAGGCTACATCGTCGAAGCGCTGCGCATGCGCCGCGAGAAGGGATTTGCGGCCTTTACGGTGATGTCCTGCGATAACGTCCGTGAGAATGGCCATGTGGCTAAAGTGGCGGTGCTTGGCCTGGCGCAGGCGCGCGACCCGGAGCTGGCGGCGTGGATTGAAGCCCATGCCACCTTCCCTTGCACCATGGTTGACCGTATTGTGCCCGCGGCGACGCCCGCAACGCTGCAGGAGATTGCCGACCAGCTTGGCGTCTACGATCCTTGCGCCATCGCCTGCGAACCGTTCCGCCAGTGGGTGATTGAAGATAGCTTCGTCAGCGGCCGTCCGGAGTGGGACAAAGTCGGCGCGCAGTTTGTTGAAGACGTGGTGCCGTTTGAAATGATGAAGCTGAGAATGCTCAACGGCAGCCACTCTTTCCTTGCGTATCTTGGCTATCTCGGCGGCTATGAAACCATCGCCGACACGATGACCAACCCGGCATACCGCAAAGCGGCTTTCGCCCTGATGATGCAGGAGCAGGCACCGACGCTCTTGATGCCGGAAGGCACTGATCTACAGGCCTATGCCACGTTGCTGATCGCCCGTTTCAGCAACCCGTCTCTGCGCCACCGCACCTGGCAGATCGCCATGGACGGTAGCCAGAAGCTGCCGCAGCGCCTGCTGGACCCAATCCGTCTGCATTTGCAAAACGGCAGCAACTGGCGTCACCTGGCGCTCGGCGTGGCAGGCTGGATGCGCTATACCCAGGGGATCGACGAACAGGGGCAGCCTATTGATGTCATCGACCCGCTGCTGCCAGAGATCCAACAGATCAACCAGCGTTATCAGGGAGCAGAACGCGTCCTTGCGCTTCTGGCCCTAAGCGGAATTTTTGCCCACGATCTGCCGGACGATAGCGATTTCGTTACCGCGGTGGTGCAGGCGTACCAACAGTTGTGCGAACGCGGTGCCCGCGAGTGCGTTGCGGCAGTCAGCGCCAGCCTGTAATCTCCCTCCTGTTACGGGTCAACAAGTAATAATTTGGTTGACCCGTTTTTCATATCTCAGCCGGGAGAGATGCCAACCCTCCGGCCAAATGCTATAGTCAACCACCGGACTATTGCATCTCACGACTTAACATAATGAAATCACAAACTTCTCAGCACAGACCCTATCAGGAAGTCGGCGCATTGATTCGCGATTTAATCGTACAAACGCCCTATAGCCCCGGTGCTCGCTTACCGCCGGAGCGGGAGATCGCCGAGATGCTTGACGTGACCCGCACCGTGGTCCGTGAAGCGCTGATCATGCTGGAAATTAAAGGGCTGGTCGAAGTGCGCCGCGGTGCCGGGATCTACGTGCTCGATGACGCAGCCGGAGAAGGCGCAACGGGGAGCACGGATGCTCATCATTGTAATGACGCCGGTCCGTTTGAACTGCTGCAGGCCCGCCAACTGCTGGAAAGCAATATCGCCGAATTTGCCGCTCTGCAGGCGACCCGGGAAGATATCATCAAAATGCGCCAGGCCTTACAGCTGGAAGAGCGCGAACTGGCCAGCAGCGCGCCGGGCGGCTCCGAAAAAGGCGATATGCAATTTCACCTGGCCATCGCCGAAGCGACGCATAATAGTATGCTGGTAGAATTGTTCCGTCAGTCATGGCAGTGGCGGGAAAACAATCCCATGTGGATCCAGTTGCACCGCCATCTTGGCGATACCCACTACCGCCAGGAGTGGCTGGTGGATCATAAACGGATCCTCGCCGCCTTAATCAAAAAAGACGCCCGGGCAGCAAAACTTGCCATGTGGCAGCATCTGGAAAACGTCAAACGTCGTTTACTTGAGTTCTCCAACGTCGATGATATGCACTTCGACGGCTACCTGTTTGACTCCTGGCCGCTGGACAACGCTGACGCCTGATCCTTTATGCAAATACGTGGATACCTGCTGTTCGCTCGCTCCTTTCCGCTGGCTTCGCTGATGAACACGCCTTGTCACAACCCCTCCTGAGCCCGACCTCCTGAACACGTTCGACTACACTAAACAGGGACAGATGTTTGATGCCGCTGGGTCTGCCAGGAGTATCACTAAATGGCAGACCCAACTGAACCGGACGCATTCACTGCTAAAACAGTTCAAGACAGGACGCAACCATGCAACTTAATGACCCTACCCTTTTTCGCCAGCAGGCAATGATTAATGGACGCTGGCGCGATGCCAGCAGCGGAGAAACCATCGCGGTGACTAACCCCGCCAATGGCCAGCAGTTAGGCAGCGTGCCCAAAATGGGTGCCGAGGAAACCCGCGAGGCTATTGATGCCGCCGCCCGCGCGCTGCCCGCATGGGGTGCCCTGATCGCCAAAGAGCGGGCCAATATCCTGCGTCGCTGGTTTGATTTGATGATGGAGAATCAGGACGATTTAGCGCGCCTGATGACTCTGGAACAGGGTAAACCGCTGGCGGAAGCAAAAGGCGAAATCAGCTATGCCGCCTCCTTTATTGAATGGTTTGCCGAAGAGGGCAAGCGTATCTATGGCGACACAATTCCCGGTCATCAGGCCGATAAGCGACTACTGGTCATTAAGCAGCCGATTGGCGTGACCGCCGCTATTACCCCATGGAATTTCCCCTCGGCGATGATCACCCGTAAGGCGGGCCCGGCGCTGGCTGCAGGCTGCACGATGGTGCTCAAACCCGCCAGCCAGACACCGTTCTCCGCGCTGGCGCTGGCGGAGCTCGCCAACCGCGCCGGGATCCCCGAGGGGGTATTTAACGTGGTCACCGGTTCAGCCAGTGAGGTCGGCAATGAACTCACCGATAACCCGCTGGTACGCAAACTCTCCTTTACCGGCTCGACGGAAATTGGTCGCCTGCTGATGGAACAGTGCGCGAAAGATATCAAGAAGGTCTCGCTGGAGTTGGGTGGCAACGCGCCGTTTATCGTTTTTGACGACGCCGATCTCGATAAAGCCGTAGAGGGCGCGTTGGCCTCCAAGTTTCGCAACGCCGGACAGACCTGCGTCTGCGCCAATCGCCTGTACATCCAGGATAGCGTCTACGATCGCTTCGCTGAAAAGCTGCAGCAGGCGGTCAGTAAGTTGAAAATCGGCGATGGCCTGCAGCCGAATGTCACCATCGGGCCGCTGATTGACGACAAAGCGATCGCCAAAGTGCAGGAACATATCGCCGATGCGCTGGACAAAGGCGCGCGGGTGGTAACCGGCGGGAAAGCCCATGAATTGGGTGGGAATTTCTTTCAGCCGACGATTCTGGTGGATGTCCCCAGCGATGCGAAAGTGGCGAAAGAAGAGACCTTTGGCCCCCTTGCTCCGCTATTTCGCTTTAAAGATGAGGCTGATGTTATTGCTCAGGCCAACGATACCGAGTTCGGCCTGGCGGCTTATTTCTACGCCCGCGATTTGAGCCGCGTCTTTCGCGTTGGCGAAGCGCTGGAATACGGCATTATCGGTATTAACACCGGCCTTATCTCCACCGAGGTCGCCCCCTTCGGCGGCGTGAAATCTTCCGGGCTGGGCCGCGAAGGGTCGAAGTATGGTATAGAGGATTACTTAGAAATCAAATACATGTGCATTGGGATTTAACAGGCTCAATCCGCAACAACGCTACTGAGTAAAAGTATGTTGTAACTACAGAGAGTATTAAACATCCACGCCGCAGAGGCGTGGATTGTTCTGTTGACGATAAAATTGAGAGCCAGATTAGGCTCTCAACTTCACCGGTTCGCTAAAATTATCGGCAGGTTCCAGCTTAAGGTTGAATGTTGCCAATAATGCTTCAGCTCGTTCGTGAAACTCGCGTAGCGTCTTTTCGAGCTTCTCGGTGACGTCAGGATCGTCGATAGCAACCGGACGCCAGACGCCTTCTTTATCGAACAATCCAAACTGATAGCTATAGGTGAAGCGAGATGCCTGCGCTTCCATCTCCATCCACCATCCCCAGAACTCGCGTTTTTCAGGTGCCGGTTTTACGTTGACGCAAACTGCCAGGCAATCGAAAAAGAAGCGGTTGTCTTCACATTGTTCCCCACGGATGTAAGGGCCAAGAGCCGTGAATTTCTTAATCAGCTTACTCTTCAGGTGTCCACTCGGTAACGTCATTGCGATCTCCTTTAGTGATGTTGTGACGTTACCAAATCAATAGAATTTAGCAATATATTAACCAAATCTATGACTAATCCAGCGGGCGATCTGCCGCAGGGCGTGATCGAAATTACGGTAGACCGGGTTGAAAGGGATCTCCAGCAGCTTGCCGTCGGATGATGATGAGGTGATTAAATGCGACTCCTCTTCCGGACTGAACGGATCGTCTTTCCAGAAACCTGAGAGCATCGGCGTAGGACTGCGACGCCCCAGTAGCCCCTGAACTTTCAGGGAATAGCGGTTAAGCTCAACGCGCAGCGCTTCGTCGGAGGCATCATTCATACCCAGACGCGAAGCCAGAACGTCGAGATACATTTCCGGCATCCGCCCCTGATGCAGCGGGTCCACCAACAGGCCGTGCACCACCGGGCCCAGGCAGACCACTGCCTTCAGGCGTTGGGATTCAAGGTAGCCCAACCGTACGGCAATGTTCGCACCGAAACGGAAACCAAATGCGGCCACACGGGTATGATCGACCCAGGGTACATTAGGCAGATGCTGCAGCACATACTGGTGCAGCATACTGGTATCCTGGGTCAGTTTGCATTTCGATGAGCAACCAATGGAAGGCATATCTATGGTCAGCATAGCGATGCCCAATGGTGCAAAATAATTCTCATACAGGTTGTAATAATCGGTCTGTAACGCGTCAAGCTCGCCGCACATCAGCACCGTCGGGAACGGCCCATCGCCTGACGGCATATGTAAGAAACCGGAGATCGGCGCAGCCCCAGGGATGGGGAACTCCAGCTCTCGCAGTTTGCCTGGCAACCGCTGAGCGGCTTCTTCGTAAGCCCGGTATGCTAGCACCTGCGCTTGTTCCGCCAGCTCATCGCCCTTAATGTGCGGGTAGGCAGCAATGCTGTAAAGGTTTGCCGCATGGAGCCAGTGACGGCCGCTAACGAGAAGATCCTTTTCCTGACCGGCCTTTTGCTGCCAGTCCATCGCCTGTTTGGCCCATTCAAAGATCCAGTTGCCGCCGCGATAGCCAACTACCGTATCGTAAAGCTCCGGGTCGGTTCGCTCCGCATCGCTCATGACGATACGCGCCTGCACGGCGAGGATTTCCTGCGGCGACACGCCACGCCAGATCCACATCAGGCGGTTAATCAATCGATACCAGTGATCAACGTTATTGCCGCTGAGTGCGGACTGGAGCGGTTGTTGCGCTCCGGTATTAAACCGACGCACCAGCGTAGAGGTTTCCGGATGTGTGAATTGGGGTTTAAACAGCGTTTCGCTAAGGTTATCCTGGGACATGTGCAGCCTCCATCATGTTGCCACTGAAGCTATTGTAGCCTGTACAAAGGTAAAAAAAACCACGCCCGGAAAACCGGGCGTGGTAATTAACATTTATTCTCGAAATTAACGACCTGCGATAGGCGGTACGAACACCACCCCCATATCCCACGGTTGTTCAATCCAGGTATCCTGCGGAATATCAACAATATAATCATCAACCAACGGACGACCAGCTGGTTTTGCGAAAATGGTGACAAAATGCGCTTTAGGGTACATTTCACGGATGGCTACGGCGGTACCGCCGGTATCGACCAGATCATCAATAACGATGAAGCCTTCGCCGTCGCCCTCCGCACGTTTCAGAACGGTCAGTTCACGCTGGTTATCGTGGTCGTAGCTTGAGATGCAAACAGTGTCAACATGACGAATACCCAATTCACGCGCCAGTAGTGCTCCCGGTACCAGACCACCGCGGCTAACGGCAATAATGCCTTTCCACTGTTCAACCGGCAGCAGACGAGTGGCCAGTTTGCGGGCGTGAATCTGCAACATGTCCCAGGTGACGACGTATTTTTCGCTCATGTGAAGTGTCCCAGCCTGTGTAATACGGCTTAAATAATGTTCGAGGGGGAAAATGGTTGCGCGAGATTATAGAGATCTGACACGCTAAAAACCAGCGTTAAGCGGCCACAGCGACTCTTTTTACGTGGTTTACACTACCAGAGGATACGGAAAGTGGTATTCTCAACCCCATCGCGCAAGCCTGGGCTTGTAGTGTATTTGATTGCTAACCCCTCGATCTGCAAACGACTTTTGCAGATGATTGTAAGGAGACTTACCGTGTCTGAACTGTCTCAATTATCCCCTCAACCACTGTGGGATATATTTGCCAAAATCTGCTCTATTCCCCACCCGTCCTATCACGAAGAACGGCTCGCTGAGCACATTATGGGTTGGGCAAAAGAAAAAGGTTTACATGCGGAACGCGACCAGGTTGGCAACATTCTGATTCGTAAAGGCGCCACTGCTGGTATGGAAAACCGCAAACCAGTTGTGCTGCAGGCGCACCTCGATATGGTGCCGCAGAAAAACAGCGATACCGTTCACGACTTCACTAAAGATCCCATTCAGCCGTACATCGACGGCGAGTGGGTCAAAGCGCGCGGCACCACGCTGGGCGCCGATAACGGTATCGGCATGGCTTCCGCGCTAGCGGTGCTGGCTGATGACAACGTTGTTCACGGCCCGCTGGAAGTACTGCTGACTATGACGGAAGAATCCGGTATGGACGGCGCATTTGGCCTGCAGGCTAACTGGCTACAGGCAGATATCCTGATCAACACCGACTCCGAAGAAGAAGGTGAAATTTACATGGGCTGCGCGGGCGGGATCGACTTCACCTCTGACCTGGCGCTGACCCGTGAAGCCGTTCCGGTCGCTTTTCAGAGCTTTAAGTTGACCCTAAAAGGGCTGAAAGGCGGCCACTCCGGCTGTGATATCCACGTCGGTTTAGGTAATGCGAATAAACTGCTGGCGCGCTTCCTGGCAGGCCATGCTGACGAACTGGATCTGCGTCTGGTCGATTTCAACGGCGGTACTCTGCGCAACGCCATCCCGCGTGAAGCTTTCGCTACCATAGCCGTTGCTGCGGATAAAACAGATGCGCTAAAAACGCTGGTCAATGAGTATCAGGAGATCCTGAAAAACGAACTGGCGGCCAAAGAGAAAAATCTGGTTGTGCTGCTGGAATCGGTCGCTAACGACCAGGCTGCGCTGACGGTACAATCTCGTGATACTTTTGTGCGCCTGCTTAACAGCATGCCGAACGGCGTTATTCGCAACTCTGATGTGGCAAAAGGCGTGGTGGAAACCTCTCTGAACGTCGGCGTTGTGACCATGACCAGCGACAATGTGCAGATTCATTGCCTGATTCGCTCGCTGATCGACAGCGGCAAAGATTATGTCGTGAGCATGCTGGATTCTCTGGGCAAGCTGGCCGGTGCGAAAACCGAAGCCAAAGGCGCGTATCCAGGGTGGCAGCCGGACGCCAACTCTCCGGTGATGCATCTGGTGCGTGAAACCTATCAGCGTCTGTTCAACAAGACGCCGAATATCCAGATTATCCACGCGGGTCTGGAATGCGGTCTGTTCAAAAAACCGTATCCGGAAATGGACATGGTTTCTATCGGGCCAACCATTACCGGTCCTCACTCTCCGGATGAGCAGGTTCACATTGAAAGCGTTGGCCAGTACTGGACGCTACTAACTGAACTGCTGAAATCCATTCCAGCAAAGTAAGACAACAAAGGCCCACATCGCAAGGAGTGGGCCTTTTCTTTATAACGACTCGCTGATTAACGCACGTTAAACGTCCGCAGCGGATTACCGCGTTCAATTTGATGATGGAACATTCGCCGTTCAGACTGCAATGCGGCGCTGTCATCCTGCTGCTGCTGTTCCAGCTTCCAGGCAATCAACAGGCGAGCCAGCCGTTTGTTGGCATGCTGACTCCGTTCCGACTGCACCTTTACGCTGATCCCACTTGCCAGGTGAGTGGCGCGTACCGCAGAGTCAGTTTTGTTCACGTGCTGCCCGCCGGGTCCGGAAGAGCGCAGCGTTTCAAAGCGGATCTCCCCGGACTGCTTCTGTTCATTGCACGAAAAGCGCCCTACGCCAACATACCAGTTTTTACGTCGGTGATGCGGCCTGAATGGGCTGGGAAAAACCCATTGCAGGGTGCCGCACCAGCTTTCGCTGAAGGCAAACGCGCCATCGCCATCAAGCGAAAGCAGGACAGAACGCAGAGTGCCCGAATGCCGACCCGGCTCACTCTCCAGCAGCGTCAGGGAAACCTGCCGCTCAGCGGCTTCCTTTATTAACCGCTCCAACGATAGTTTCACCGCCAGACAGCATTCATCCGGCCCCTGAGCGGATGAGAGTTGTAATAAGATCATGCGCCTTTCCCTCCACTGGTTTTCAGCGTCAGCAGCGGACGCAGGCGGGCGATCGGCTCGACCAGACCGGCCTGTACCAGACAGTCCAGCACACTTTCCACAGATTTATACGCCTGCGGCGCCTCTTCGTAGATCAGTTGTCGATCGCGGCAGATCACCCGGCTTCCCAACTCAGTGCGGGTCAGTTGCGTCGGAGTATATTTACCTGACAAACGTCCTTTGCACTCGCTACGCATCCATTTGCGCCCTGCGCCATGAGCCAGTGAATGCAGCGTTTCCTCGCTGAGCACTGGCTGAACCAGCCAGCTGTGATCGCCACGAGAGCCCGGAATAATCACCAGACCACAATCGTCCGGCGTTGCCCCTTTGCGATGCAGCCAGCCCTGCCGTCCGTTAACAGAACAAGACTCGACAAAGTTATGCGCGACATCCAGTACGTTCTGTCCGTCAGCCCGAACCTGTTGCAGGATGCGGGTGGCAATCAGTTGCCGATTCATGCGGGCAAAAGCCAGCGCATCCTGATGTTCTGCCAGGTAATCCAGAGCCGCAGCGCTGCCTTCAGCCAGACCATGGTGCGAAAAAGCCGTGATATGGCGTTGCAGAATAGATTGCCCCAGGCCACGCGAACCGCTGTGCGCTAAAAGAAGCAGATACCGGGCATCAAGACCGGCCTGCTGGAAACGTTTGTTATCAACAATCCGATCCACCTGCTGTAGTTCAGCGAAGTGGTTACCGCCGCCAATTGAACCCAGAGCGCTACGCCAGGAATGGGCTAGCAGCTCTTCCGGCAGATGTTGATCCAGCCAACGTTCTTCCGCAGCATCATCCATGGCAGACAATTTCTTCTCATACTTATCGGCATTGTATTTTCGCCCGTGGATATCCGTTTGCCACAGCGCCATGCCGCAACCGATATCGTTGCCAACCAGAGCTGGGTAGAAATGGCCGATAGAAAAGAAAGCCGCGCCGATCGGATAGCCGCGCCCGGGATGTAAATCAGGCATCCCCACCACGCGCTGCATGTGGGGTAATTTTGCCGTAGTGTGTAATTGTTGGATCGCTAAACCTTCGATCCACAGATCGTCTGACGTAATATAAGAAATAGCGTCAGACGGATAATGAACATTATTGCCCATATACCAATCCATATAAAAAATAAATAAAGGATGTGGCAGACGTTACCAGGGCAAAAAAGGAGTTATTCCTGGAAAGGCCTGCAAAGTGCGTTCTGGAAATCTGTTTTCATGATGAACCTCCTTTGCAGTCAATAAATAAGTGAAAGTGCGCGTATGGTAATCAGGCGATATAGTTATTGCAAGCCAATTTGTCGCCGCATCCGATAATTCAGAAATCGTTCACCGCGTGCTTCTGTTTCCTGTGGTTTAATAACCCTGAAGCCATGACGCGCAAAAAAGGGCTTTGCCGTCATACTGGCCGCTACCGTGTAAACGCGTTCAGGAAACTGCCTCAATAGTGTATTGAGCAGCGCACTGGCGACTCCCTGGCGGCTATGGTCGGGGAAGACAAATAGTAAATCGATATCGTCATCCACGACAGTAATAAACCCGACTGGCGGGGCATCGTTTATCGCCACCAGTACGCGTGACGCCGCTATTTTTTGTCGCCAGCAATTTTCATCAACCTGAGCCCAGGCAGCAATTTGACGAGGATAATAATCGGTGCTGGTTGTCTCTTTAACAGACCGTAAAAATATTGTGCATAATCCGGGAAAATCACGCTCTTCATACATGCTTATTTTCAGCATTGCTATAGCCCCAGAACTAATTGTCTTTCCAGTTGTGGGTCGAGTAGCGTCACATGCAGCCCAACCAGCCTTACTCCCCGGCCTTTGCGCCGCTCGTGCCAGGCTTTATGTGCAGTCGTGATCAAATCATCTTTATTCAGCCGGGGCCAGACATGCTCCTGGGTGGTGAGTTGAAAATCATTAAACTTCAGTTTGACCCCCTGACGGGCAATCAGCAAATCCGGTTTGACTTTCGCCAGGCGCCGTTCCAGCTCCGGATAGAGGTTCTCAATAATCGACTCACACTCCGCCCATTCGTGGATATCTTCTATCAGGGTTCGCTCAACGCCCACCGATTTTCGCTGGCGTTCGCTGCTGATTTCTCGCTCATCAATCCCCTGGCTGCGCTCCCATAATATTCGCCCGAATTTACCAAAGCGCTTGAGCAATATTGCCAGATCGCTGTTCTGCACATCTTCGCAAGTTCTTAACCCCATGCTTTCCAGCTTCGCGGCGGAGACTTTGCCGACACCAGGGATCTTTGAAAGCGGCAACGTTTTGACGAACTCCGCAACCTGATGAGGCGCAATAACAAACTGACCATTTGGTTTATTCAGATCCGAGGCGATTTTTGCGAGGAATTTTACCGGCGCAATGCCGGCAGAGGCGGTTAGATTGAGTTCGCGATGGATGGTCTTGCGGATCTCCTGCGCCATCAGCGTCGCTGACCCCTGACAATGAACACTGTCGCTGACATCGAGATAGGCTTCGTCCAACGATAATGGCTCGATTAACGAGGTATAGCGGGAAAAAATCTCCCGGATATGATTCGAGGCCTCTTTGTAAGCGTCGAAACGGCCGGGAAGCAGCGTCAGGTGTGGGCAAAGTTTGAGGGCTGTAGCGGTGGGCATAGCGCTGCGCACGCCGAATTTACGCGCCGGGTAATTGGCCGTACTGATGACACCGCGCTGTACCCGACTGCCGCCGATGGCGATAGGGATGTCGCGCAATGCCGGGTTGTCACGCATTTCCACCGCCGCGAAGAAGCAGTCCATATCAACATGGATGATTTTGCGCATCGTTAGCCCTCACTTACAACTGGACAAGTATACAGTATAAATCGAGTTATTGAAAAGCGATGCACTACAAGAACGATGAATATTGTGTCTGAGAATAACCCGGCTCCGCTATGCTCGGCCGGGTTAGAGGGAAGGGAAGAAACTAGAGGATACGATTTTGCTGGCGCTGCGCCTCTCGAGCCATGCGTTTTTTACGCGCATCGCAAGGCTCAGGACAGTCGCAGACCTTTTCCAGCCCCAGCGATGAGATCCCGCCGCAACTACCCTGAATACTTTTGCGCTTGATTAGATACCCAAGCGACATTCCCAGGATAACCAGTGCGAAAACGACGAAGGTTGCGACAAATACCGTCAGCATCATCAGCCTCCAAAATCGTCCAGCATGATGTTTTCATCCTCAACGCCGAGATCTTTTAGCATTTGGATGACCGCTGCGTTCATCACTGGCGGCCCGCACATATAAAATTCACAATCTTCCGGCGCCGGATGATCGCGCAGATAGTTTTCATACAGGACATTATGAATGAATCCTGTATGGCTGCTCCAGTTATCTTCCGGCTGCGGATCGGAGAGTGCTACGTGGAAGGTAAAGTTCGGGTTTTCACGCGCCAGTTGCTCAAACTCGTCGTCATAGAACATTTCTCGCAGAGAACGCGCACCGTACCAGAAGCTGATTTTACGTTTACTGTGTAACCGCTTAAGCTGGTCGAAAATATGCGAGCGCATCGGTGCCATCCCCGCCCCGCCGCCGATAAACACCATCTCAGCATCCGTTTCTTTGGCAAAAAACTCCCCAAACGGCCCGGAAATCGTCACTTTATCGCCCGGCTTTAGCGACCAGATATACGAGGACATGATCCCCGGCGGCGCATCAGGCATCTGCGGCGGCGGCGTTGCAATACGCACATTGAGCATGATGATGCCTTTCTCTTCCGGATAGTTAGCCATGGAGTAGGCGCGTAAAGTTGGCTCTTTCACATCAGAGACATAGCGGAAAAGATCAAACTTATCCCAGTCGCCACGATACTCTTCCGGAACGTCAAAGTCGGCATAAGCGACCTTGTGTGATGGACATTCGATTTGAATATATCCGCCGGCGCGGAAAGGAACCGCGTCACCATCCGGTACACGCAGCTTTAGCTCCTTGATGAAAGTGGCTTTGTTATCGTTAGAGATAACTTCACACTCCCACTTCTTGACGCCAAAAATCTCCTCCGGCAGCTCAATTTTCATGTTCTGCTTCACCGCGACCTGACAGGCCAGCCGACAGCCCTCTCTCGCCTCACGCTTGGTGATATGAGAAAGTTCGGTAGGCAGGATATCACCGCCGCCCTCCTTCACCGTCACCCGGCATTGGCCACAGGAGCCGCCGCCGCCGCAGGCGGACGAGACGAAGATACCGTTGCTGGAAAGTGTATTCAGCAGCTTGTCGCCCGCCGGAGTGCGAATCTGTTTATCCGCCTCATTATTGATTTCAATGACCACGTCGCCCGCATTCACCAGCTTCGAACGCGCGGCCAGTATCAGCCCCGATAGCACCAGGACAATCAGCGTGAACATCACTACGCCAAGAATAATTTCCATACTTTCCGCCCTTATAGCTGCACACCGGAGAATGACATAAAGCCCAGCGCCATCAGACCCGTGATAATAAAGGTGATCCCTAACCCGCGCAGACCCGCAGGCACGTTTGCGTATTTCATTTTTTCACGGATGCCTGCCATCGCCACAATTGCCAATAGCCAACCAATGCCGGAACCAAAGCCGTAAACGATGGACTCGGTGAAGTTATAGTCACGCTGTACCATGAAGGATACGCCGCCAAAAATCGCACAGTTAACAGCAATCAGCGGCAAGAAGATCCCCAGAGCGTTATAGAGCGCCGGGAAGTATTTATCGAGGATCATCTCCAGGATCTGGACCAGCGCGGCAATGACGCCAATGAAAGTGATAAAGTTCAGAAAGCTTAAGTCAACGTCTTCCACCAGCGCGCCATCGCGCAGCACCAGGTTATAAACCAGATTATTAATGGGCACCGCCAGTCCAAGCACGACCGTTACCGCAACCCCAAGCCCGAAAGCGGTCGAGACCTTTTTCGATACCGCGAGGAAGGTACACATCCCAAGAAAGAAGGCCAGTGCCATGTTTTCAACAAACACGGCGCGAACAAACAGGCTAATGTAATGAGCCATAATCGGTTACTCCTTTTCCTGCTGTTCAGGCTTCCAACTGCGCACCGCCCAAATCAACAAACCGATAATGAAGAACGCACTCGGCGCCAGAAGAAACAGGCCATTTGGCTGATACCAGCCGCCATTCTGCACTGTTTCCAGCACTGTGATGCCAAACAGTTTCCCGCTACCAATAAGCTCGCGCAGGAAGCCGACAATCAACAGAATCGCGCCATATCCCAGACCGTTACCAATACCGTCCATAAAACTCGCCAACGGCGGCGACTTCATGGCATAGGCTTCCGCCCGCCCCATTACGATACAGTTGGTAATGATAAGCCCGACAAACACCGATAGCTGTTTGGAGATTTCATAAGCAAAAGCGCGTAGCAGTTGGTCAACCACGATAACCAGCGAGGCGATAATTGCCATCTGCACAATAATGCGCACGCTATTCGGAATATGGTGGCGAATCATAGAGATAAACATACTGGAGAATGCCGTAACCAGCGTCACTGCGATGGTCATCACAAAAGCGGTCTCCAGCTTGGTGGTCACTGCCAGCGCGGAACAGACCCCCAGAACCTGCAGAGTGATAGGGTTATTAGCGATAAGCGGCCCCACCAGCACGCGCTTCATTTCTTTCATGTCGCCCAAATCAGCCATTATTCAGCTCCCCTTCACGTACCTTATGCAGGAATGGCCCAAAGCCCAGTTCGCCCATCCAGAAATCAAAGCTATGCTGCACGCCGTTTGAAGTCAGCGTTGCGCCTGACAGGCCATCAACGGCATGCAGGTCGCCCGGACGCGCTCCACCTTTTACTATTCTCAGCGCTGGCATGCCTTTATCATCAAGCACCTGTTTACCGACAAACTGCTGACGCCAGAGAGGGTTTTCAATCTCACCGCCCAATCCCGGCGTTTCGCCATGATCGTAATAAGTGATCCCTTTTACCGTGCGGCCATCGGTTTCCAGAGCAACAAAAGCGTACATCACTGACCACAGGCCGTTGCCGTAAATTGGCAGTATGACTTCCTGAATCTGCTGTTTTTCATCACGCACCAGATAAATTTCCGCGATATTACTGCGGCGTTTGATACCCGCCGGATCCTGACTGGCCTCCAGTTGAATGCTCTGCTGAGGGTCTTTCAGAGCCTGTGCCTGATTAAACTTGCCCGGATCTTTATCCAGCAGCTCTCCGCTGGATAAATCGACTAATCGCGGAGTGATGCGGGCCTTAAAGATATCAGCTACTTCATCTGCACTCATTCCCTGCTTCATCAGACCGGCAACCGCCAGGATATTGCGCTGTTTATCCAGAGCGCGCTGCTCCTGCTGGCGCGATTTTAGCCCCACAGCAGAGCCGGCGACCACGATTGAGCAGACCAGACAAAGCACCAGCACCACCAGCAACGTTTTGCCGATGCTATCGTTACTTTTATTCTCAGCCACGCGACTTCCTCCGCTTAATATTGGCCCGCACCACCAGATAATCGAACAACGGCGCGAAGAGGTTGGCGAAGAGGATCGCCAGCATCATCCCTTCCGGGTAGGCCGGGTTAACCACGCGGATCAGTACGCATATCACGCCGATCAGCAGGCCATAGCTCCATTTACCTTTATCTGTAAACGACGCGGACACCGGGTCCGTCGCCATAAACATCATGCCGAAGGCGAAACCGCCGAGCACCAGATGCCAGTACCACGGCATGGCAAACATCGGGTTGGTATCAGAGCCAATGAAGTTAAACAGCGTCGCGGTGGCCACCATGCCGAGGAAAACCCCAGCGACAATGCGCCACGAGGCCACGCGACCGAAAATGATGATTGCCCCGCCGATCAAAATCATCAGCGTCGAGACTTCGCCAATCGAGCCCGGTATATTGCCGAGAAAGGCATCCATCCAGCTTACCGGCAGACCGGTAGTGACGTTAACCAGCGATTCACCGCCGCCGCTTGCCCACTGGGATAGCGGCGTCGCGCCGGAGAAACCATCCGCCGCAGTCCACACCAGGTCGCCGGAAATTTGCGCCGGCCAGGCAAAGAATAAAAACGCACGCCCCGCCAGTGCGGGATTGAGAAAGTTACGCCCGGTTCCGCCAAAAATTTCCTTGGCAATGACGACGCCAAAGGAGATCCCGAACGCGGCCTGCCACAGCGGCAGAGTTGGCGGCACTACCAGCGCAAAAAGAATGGAGGTCACGAAGAAGCCTTCGTTAACCTCATGCTTACGCACGATAGCAAACAGAACTTCCCAGAATCCGCCGACAAGAAATACGGTGATGTAGATGGGTAGAAAGAAGACAGCCCCCAGCGTCATCATACTGAGCCAACCGGCATCAGCAGTGAAGTTCACTCCCAGCCACTGCGCGATGCTGTAGTGCCAGTTCCCGGCAATAACCTGCTGCAGTTGTTCGGCACCGTATAATTTATGCAGCGCCGGGATGATCTGCAGGCCAACGTTATACATTCCCCAGAACATTGCCGGGAAAACGGCGAACCACACCAGAATCATCATCCGCTTGAGGTCGATGGCGTCTCTGACATGCGCCGCGCCGCGCGTCACCTGTCCGGGGGTATAGAATAGCGTCGCCGTCGCTTCAAACAGCGGGTAGTATTTTTCCAGCTTGCCGCCGTGCGTAAAGTGCGGCTCAAGTTTTTCAAATAGTTGCTTTAAGCCCATCACTTATCCTTCCTGCTCAATCTGGGTTAACACGCTGCGCAATGCCGGACCATATTCATACTTGCCGGGACATACGTAGGTGCAAAGCGCCAGGTCTTCTTCATCCAGCTCCAGACAGCCCAGCGCCTGTGCGCTGTCGGTATCGCCCGCCAGCAAATCACGTAGTAACATCGTGGGTAGAATATCCAGCGGCATCACTCGTTCATAATTGCCAATCGGCACCATGGCCCGCTCGCCGCCGTTGGTATCCGTCGAGAAATTAAACAGCTTACGCTTCATAAAGTGACCGAGCGTGGTGCGGGTGATGGAGAATTTATCTTTCCCCGGCATCACCCAGCCGAACAACTCTTTCTCCCGCCCCTCTTTCACTACGCTTATCTGTAAATGAAAGCGACCAAGAAAAGCATGAGGCCCACGAGCATGCGTTCCGCTGAGGACTGAACCAGAAATAATGCGGTTTTCACCTTCCAGCAGTTCATCTTCAAGCAATTCATCAAGACTGGCGCCTAAGCAAGTCTTTAACAGACGAGGCTCCTTCACCTGCGGGCCACCGAGAGTAATGATGCGTTCGCTATACAATTCCCCTTCGAGGAATAATTTGCCAACGGCGATAACATCCTGATAGTTAAGATGCCAGACCTGCTTTTTCAGGCTAACCGGCTCGAGAAAATGGATGTGTGTCCCTACCAGCCCAGCCGGATGCGGCCCGGCAAATTGGTTGAAGGTAACCTGACCAATGGGATGCCCGCCAAGCTTGCCGCCGCTGGCCTGGCAGACGTGGACTTTACCGTCAGTCAACCGCGTCAACAGCGTCAAACCAGCGTCAAAAGCTTCGCGCTGGGCCAGAATGATTGGCTGAGGGTCTGCCGCCAGTGGATTAGTATCTATTGCGGTCACAAAAATGGCCGCTGGAACGCTGCCCGGAGCAGGTATTTTGCTGAAAGGGCGGGTGCGAAATGCAGTCCACATCCCAGACTCCAGCAACTGTCGCTGCACGACCTCACGCGTCAACCCGGCAAGATCGGCTAATTCATAGCGGGGAAAATGAACGGCATCATCGCCATCCACATCAATAACAACCGATTGCAGAACCCGACGCTCGCCGCGATGAATGGCGCTGATAGTTCCACTCGCAGGTGCGGTAAAACGCACGCCAGAATTTTTTTTATCTTCGAACAGAAGTTGACCTTTTTGTACCCTGTCTCCTTCACGCACCGCCATCGAGGGGCGCATACCAATATACTCTTCCCCCAACAGCGCAACACGCTTGACCGCAGTCTTCGAAGAAATCTGCTGTGATGGCATGCCAGCTATGGGCAAATTCAGCCCTTTCGTGATCTTAATCATATCGTTAGCAGGTATCCGTTACTTAAACCTCGATATCAAGCCGAGGCCAGCATAATTAATGGAAAATAAGAGGATGAAAGGAACATCATAGTCCTGATGATTCGCAAGACGGGAGAGAAGCATCCTTTCTTACCCTGAGCATTTAGCTGGCCAAGTGTAACATTTCGTGCGTTGTTCCTGTAGACAAACCGCCATTAAGTCGTTCGAAAATGCGAGCTGTTGCGCAAAGTTCTGGCTGTACTTTGCGGCAAGAGTCGCTATAACGGAAAACTAAAACGTAAACGTGGCACGTCGTGCTTGCGAAAAACTGCCGTGATGCTAATGTGAGCGCTCCAGAACCAGAAAACTCTCATTTCGGATCTCTCTTGCCGTCCTGGCAGTGTGATCATTTGTTTTATCAAGGAACAAGTAGTATGCGCAAAATCGCATTTTTTATTGCGATGCTTCTGTTGCCATGCGTTTCATTCGCAGGGCTATTTAGCAGTAACAGCTCGATAACACCGATGAGCAAAGAATATAAGCAACAATTGATGGGTTCACCGGTCTACATTGAGATCTTTAAAGAAGAGCGCATGCTCGATCTTTACGTCAAGATGGGCGAAACATACCAGCTTCTCGACAGTTATCGGATTTGTAACTATTCCGGCGGGCTCGGGCCAAAACAGCGCCAGGGCGATTTTAAGAGCCCGGAAGGTTTTTACAACGTATCCCGTAATCAGCTAAAACCCGACAGTCGCTTCTACAAAGCGATCAATATCGGTTTCCCGAACGCTTACGATCGTGCGCATGGCTATGAAGGAAAATATCTGATGATTCACGGCGCCTGCGTATCCGTCGGCTGTTACGCCATGACCGATACCGGTATTGATGAAATCTTCCAGTTCGTCACTGGCGCGTTAGTTTTCGGCCAACCTGGCGTTCAGGTGAGCATCTATCCTTTCCGCATGACCGATGTCAACATGGCGCGTCACAAATATTCCTATTTCGCGGATTTCTGGAAACAGCTGAAACCCGGATATGACTACTTCCGGCAGACGCACAAGCCGCCAGTGGTTTCAGTGGTTGATGGCCGCTACGTGGTGAGCAAACCACTCAGCCACGAAGTTGTTCAGCCGCAGCTTGCCTCAAACTACACGCTCTCCGAGACAAAATAACGCCCACTCGCCTGGCATAATTTTATTCCAGGTTTCATTACCGGTAAGCGGCTGGGTGGCAATAACGGAGACCACATCATTCGGAGTGGTCTCGCGTTGAAAGTCAATTTCTACATCCTGATCCAGCAGCGTAGCTACGCCAAACGGCGCCCGTCGCGTAATCCAGTATAAATTAGTCGAGCAAAACGCCATTACGTAGCATCCATCAGAGAGCAGCATGTTAAACACACCTTTTTCACGCAGCTCTCTGGCAAGAGTGGCGATAAACATGAAAACCTCAACCATATCGCCCGGCATTTCCGGATAGCGCTCGGTGATGCTGTGCAGCAGCCAGCAGAACGCTTTTTCGCTATCAGTTTCTCCAACAGGATGCAGATTTCCCGTCTTGAGAGATTCATACCCCTCCAACTGTCCGTTGTGCGCATAGGTCCAGTTACGCCCCCACAGTTCGCGAGTAAAGGGATGAGTATTTTCCAGCGCAACGATACCGCGATTGGCCTGACGAATATGGGCGATGACCGAGCAGGATTTGATGGGATACTCTCGCACCAGCTTCGCTATTGGCGACTGAAAGCCAGGCTGCGGATCTTTAAATGTACGACAGCCTTTGCCTTCATAAAAAGTAATGCCCCAGCCGTCTTTATGAGGCCCGGTTCCGCCGCCACGCTGCACTAGTCCGGTAAAACTGAAGCAAATATCTGTGGGCACATTCGCGCTCATCCCGAGCAATTCGCACATAGAGCACCTCATACTGCAATGCGGGGTTATCCCCCGCGATTTATCAGGCTTTAACCATCTCTTTTTCAATGAGCATAATCAGGATATGAATCACTTTAATATGGATTTCCTGAATGCGGTCAGCGTAGCCAAAATGCGGTACGCGAATTTCTACATCCGCTGACCCCGCCATTTTACCGCCATCTTTACCTGTCAGTGTAATCACTTTCATCCCCTGAGCGCGGGCAGCTTCAATCGCTTTGATAACGTTACCGGAATTACCGGAAGTGGAGATCCCCAGTAATACGTCGCCTGTACGACCCACTGATTCAACATAGCGAGAGAAAACATATTCATAGCCAAAATCATTACTGACGCAAGAGAGATGGCTCACGTCTGAAATCGCAATTGCCGGATAGCCAGGGCGATTTTCACGATAGCGTCCGGTCAGTTCTTCAGCAAAATGCATTGCGTCGCAGTGTGAACCGCCGTTACCGCAGGAAAGGACTTTGCCGCCAGCTTTAAAGCTGTCCGCCAATAGCACCGCTGCACGCTGAATCGCATGTATATTAGCTTCGTCCTGCAGAAAATTAGCCAGCGTTTCAGCGGCTTCATTCAGTTCGTTACGAATAAGATCCTGGTACATGAGGATAATCCTTCAGTATTTATGGGATAACCCAGGCAGTTTACCGGATAGCCGCCGAAGCGAGAAGCAGCACGCGATACTATCCCCTGTAGTTTTGCTTTTATATGCCGCATTTCCGTACAACAATGTGAGCAGGGTTGTAATTATTTTGTAAACACATTGCTAAAAGAAATTACATCTACTACAACCATATCATCACAAGTGGTCAGACCTCCTACAAGACAGGGAGCATTTCTCTATGATGATTTTGAGTATTGTTGTAACCGTTGTTTTACTCGGTGCGCTCTTCTATCACCGAATCAATCTGCTGCTCAGCAGCGCGATTTTACTTGTCTGGACCGCCGCGCTCGGCGCTGCGGGACTGTGGAATATCTGGCTGCTGGTTCCGCTGGCGATTATTTTACTACCGTTCAACTTTGCACCGATGCGTAAAGCCATGTTTTCAGTCCCGGCATTCCGCGCTTTCCGTAAGGTCATGCCGCCGATGTCGCGCACCGAGAAAGAAGCGATTGACGCTGGTACAACCTGGTGGGAAGGCGACCTGTTCCGTGGTAACCCCGACTGGCAAAAACTGCACAACTATCCGCAGCCCCGCCTGACCGCTGAAGAACAAGCCTTTATTGATGGCCCGGTCGAAGAAGCCTGTCGAATGGCAAACGACTTCGAAATTACTCACGAGATGGCCGATCTGCCGCCGGAATTGTGGGCTTATCTGAAAGAACATCGCTTCTTCGCAATGATCATCAAAAAAGAGTACGGAGGTCTGGAATTCTCCGCTTACGCGCAGTCTCGCGTACTGCAAAAGCTGTCGGGCGTCTCCGGTATCCTGGCGATTACCGTCGGCGTACCTAACTCATTAGGCCCGGGGGAACTACTGCAACATTACGGTACGGAAGAACAGAAAAACCACTATTTGCCACGCCTGGCTCGCGGTCAGGAAATTCCGTGTTTCGCACTCACCAGCCCCGAGGCGGGTTCAGATGCTGGCGCAATTCCGGATACCGGCGTCGTCTGCATGGGTGAATGGGAGGGCCAGCAGGTGCTGGGTATGCGCCTGACCTGGAATAAACGCTATATCACACTTGCACCTATCGCCACCGTGCTGGGGCTGGCGTTTAAACTCTCCGACCCCGACCATCTGCTTGGTGGGGAAGAAGAGCTGGGTATCACCTGCGCACTCATTCCGACAACCACTCCTGGTGTTGAGATCGGTCGTCGTCATTTCCCGCTGAATGTTCCGTTCCAGAATGGTCCGACCCAGGGAAAAGATATTTTCGTTCCTATCGACTACATTATTGGCGGCCCGTCTATGGCTGGTCAGGGCTGGCGGATGCTCGTTGAGTGTTTATCCGTTGGTCGCGGCATCACCCTGCCGTCGAACGCCACTGGCGGCCTGAAATCTGTCGCCATGGCTACCGGCGCCTATGCGCACATTCGCCGCCAGTTCAAAATCTCTATTGGTAAAATGGAAGGGATCGAAGAACCGCTGGCGCGTATCGCAGGCAACGCCTACGTGATGGATGCCGCCGCCTCGTTGATTACCTACGGTATCATGCTTGGCGAAAAACCAGCGGTACTGTCGGCAATTGTGAAGTATCACTGTACCCACCGCGGCCAGCGCTCCATCATTGACGCAATGGATATTACCGGTGGTAAAGGCATTATGCTCGGTACCGGCAACTTCCTGGCACGAGCCTATCAGGGCGCACCGATCGCCATCACCGTTGAAGGCGCGAATATCCTTACCCGCAGCATGATGATCTTCGGCCAGGGGGCGATTCGCTGTCATCCATATGTGCTGGATGAAATGGCTGCGGCACAGAATAACGACGTTAATGCTTTCGATAAGTTGCTGTTTAAACATATCGGCCACGTGGGAAGCAATAAAGTACGCAGTTTCTGGCTGGGTCTGACCCGCGGTCTCACCAGTAGCTCACCAACCCGCGATGCCACTCGTCGCTACTATCAGCATATGAATCGCCTGAGCGCCAACCTGGCCCTGCTTTCCGACGTCTCAATGGCGGTGTTGGGCGGAAGTCTGAAACGTCGCGAGCGCATTTCAGCTCGCCTTGGCGATGTGCTGAGCCAGCTCTACCTGGCTTCAGCGGTCCTGAAACGCTATGACGATGAGGGGCGTAATGAAGCTGATTTACCGCTGGTTCACTGGGGCGTGCAGGATGCGCTGTATCAAGCTGAGCAGGCGATTAACGATCTGTTAGTCAACTTCCCGAATCGTCTGGTCGCAGGGGCGCTTCGCGTAGCTATCTTCCCGACCGGACGTCACTACCTGGCACCTTCAGACAAGCTGGATCATAAGGTAGCGAAAATTCTGCAGGTTCCGAGCGCGACGCGCTCTCGTATCGGCCGAGGTCAGTATCTGACGCCAAGTGAGCATAACCCGGTTGGCCTGCTGGAAGAAGCGCTGCTTGATGTTATGGCAGCAGACCCTATCCACCAGCGCCTGTGCAAAGAGCTGGGCAAGAATCTGTCGTTTACGCGTCTTGATGAACTGGCCCGTAACGCGCTGGCAAAAGGGTTAATCAACCAGGACGAGGCGGAAATCCTGGTTCGTGCGGAAACCAGCCGACTGCGCAGCATTAACGTCGACGATTTCGCCCCGGATGAACTGGCAACCCGCCCGGTAAAGCTGCCGGAGAAAGTACGCAAGATTGAAGCGGCTTAAAAACGAAAA
>DASYFN010000037.1:0-33633 GCA_036498385.1 Klebsiella sp. | reverse complement strand
CAGCAGGATGTGCTCACGAGTCTGAGGCATAGGGCCGTCAGTCGCAGCAACAACCAGGATCGCGCCGTCCATCTGCGCAGCACCGGTGATCATGTTTTTAACATAGTCGGCGTGGCCTGGGCAGTCTACGTGTGCGTAGTGGCGAGTCGGGGTGTCATATTCAACGTGAGAAGTGTTGATGGTGATACCACGAGCTTTTTCTTCTGGCGCGTTATCGATCTGGTCGAATGCACGAGCAGAACCACCGTAGGTTTTAGCCAGTACGGTAGTGATTGCAGCGGTCAGGGTAGTTTTACCATGGTCAACGTGGCCGATAGTACCAACGTTGACGTGCGGTTTTGTACGTTCAAATTTTTCTTTAGACACGGCTATATTCCTTACTATAGTGCTCCCCCCCTTCGGAGAGAGCACGGGACTTAGGTTTTAATCCTGTGGATTACTTACCACGGGCTTCGATAACGGCCTGAGCAACGTTGTTTGGCGCATCATCATACTTCAGGAATTCCATAGTGTATGATGCACGACCTTTGGTCAGAGAACGCAGCTGAGTTGCATATCCGAACATTTCAGACAGCGGAACTTCAGCGTGGATCTTAACGCCAGTTACTTCGGATTCCTGACCGCGCAGCATGCCGCGACGACGGCTCAAGTCACCGATAACGTCACCGGTGTTCTCTTCAGGAGTTTCTACTTCAACCTTCATGATTGGCTCAAGCAGAACTGGTTTTGCTTTCTTAAAGCCTTCTTTAAAGGCAAGAGACGCAGCCAGTTTAAACGCCAGTTCAGAGGAGTCAACGTCGTGGTAAGAACCGAAGTGCAGACGAACACCCATGTCAACAACCGGATAACCAGCCAGAGGACCAGCTTTCAGCTGCTCCTGGATGCCTTTATCAACAGCAGGGATGTATTCGCCAGGAATTACACCACCTTTGATGTCGTTGATGAACTCGTAACCTTTAGGGTTAGAGCCCGGCTCCAGTGGGTACATGTCGATCACAACGTGACCGTACTGACCGCGACCACCAGACTGCTTAGCGTGTTTACCTTCAACATCGGTAACTTTCGCACGAATCGCTTCGCGGTAAGCAACCTGAGGTTTACCCACGTTAGCTTCAACGTTGAATTCACGCTTCATACGGTCAACGATGATGTCCAGGTGCAGTTCACCCATACCAGCGATGATGGTCTGGTTAGATTCTTCATCAGTCCATACGCGGAATGATGGATCCTCTTTCGCCAGACGACCCAGAGCCAGACCCATTTTTTCCTGGTCAGCTTTGGTTTTTGGTTCAACAGCGATGGAGATTACCGGCTCTGGGAATTCCATACGCTCCAGAATGATCGGGTGGTCCTGGTCACACAGGGTGTCACCAGTGGTCACGTCTTTCAGACCGATTGCTGCAGCGATGTCGCCCGCACGAACTTCTTTGATCTCTTCACGTTTGTTAGCGTGCATCTGTACGATACGGCCAAAACGCTCACGCGCCGCTTTCACGGAGTTCAGGATGGTGTCACCGGAGTTAACCACACCAGAGTAAACGCGGAAGAAGGTCAGGTTACCCACGAATGGGTCGGTAGCAATTTTGAACGCCAGTGCAGAGAACGGCTCTTCATCACTTGCGTGACGCTCAGCCGGGGTATCTTTACCGTCGTCCAGGATGCCGTTGATCGCAGGAACGTCAACCGGGGATGGCAGGTAATCAATTACCGCATCCAGCATCGCCTGAACACCTTTGTTCTTGAACGCAGAACCACAGGTTACCAGGATGATTTCGTTGTTCAGAACGCGCTGACGCAGAGCTTTTTTGATCTCTTCTTCAGTCAGTTCTTCACCACCCAGGTATTTCTCCATCAGCTCTTCTGAAGCTTCTGCAGCGGACTCGATCAGGTTCTGGTGCCATTCTTCGGCCAGTGCCTGCATGTCTGCTGGGATATCTTCATAAACGAAGGTGACGCCTGCATCTTCTTCGTTCCAGTTGATGGCTTTCATTTTCACCAGGTCAACAACACCGGTGAAACCTTCTTCAGCACCAATTGCCAGCTGCAGCGGAACCGGAGTCGCGCCCAGACGGGTTTTGATCTGACCAACAACTTTCAGGAAGTTAGCACCCATACGGTCCATTTTGTTAACGAACGCGATGCGTGGAACTTTGTATTTATTAGCCTGACGCCATACGGTTTCAGACTGTGGCTGAACACCACCAACTGCGCAGTAAACCATTACTGCACCATCAAGAACACGCATGGAACGTTCAACTTCGATAGTGAAGTCAACGTGGCCCGGGGTGTCGATGATGTTTACGCGATGCGGTTCATACTGCTTAGCCATACCTGACCAGAATGCAGTAGTCGCTGCGGAGGTGATGGTAATACCACGCTCCTGCTCCTGTTCCATCCAGTCCATGGTGGCTGCGCCGTCATGAACTTCACCGATTTTATGGTTTACACCGGTGTAGAACAGAATACGTTCGGTAGTAGTGGTTTTACCGGCGTCGATGTGCGCACTGATACCGATGTTACGGTAGCGTGCGATGGGTGTTGTACGAGCCATTTGATTCCTCGTTTGATTCTTTGGCGTTCAGTTAAGTAACCCAGAGCGGGCGGCTTCTCTGAAGCGCCCGCCTGGTGACTATGACTCCGAAGGGATTACCAACGGTAGTGTGCGAACGCCTTGTTGGCTTCTGCCATACGGTGAACGTCTTCACGTTTCTTAACTGCAGTACCTTTGTTGTCTGCAGCATCAGAAAGTTCGTTCGCCAGACGCAGAGCCATGGATTTATCACCGCGTTTACGAGCAGCTTCAACGATCCAACGCATTGCCAGAGCATTACGACGAACCGGACGAACTTCAACTGGAACCTGATAAGTAGAACCACCAACGCGGCGGGACTTAACTTCTACAGTTGGGCGAACGTTGTCGAGAGCGACTTCGAAAGCTTCCAGTTCATTTTTACCAGAACGCTGAGCCAGGGTCTCAAGCGCGCTGTATACGATTGCTTCTGCAGTAGATTTTTTACCATCTACCATCAGGATATTTACAAATTTAGCCAGCAGTTCTGATCCGAACTTAGGATCCGGCAGGATTTTACGCTGACCAATGACGCGACGACGTGGCATGGAAATACTCCGTTGTTAATTCAGGATTGTCCAAAACTCTAAGAGTTTAGTTTGACATTAATATAAAACGTTTGGCCTTACTTAACGGAGAACCATTAAGCCTTAGGACGCTTCACGCCATACTTGGAGCGAGCTTGCTTACGGTCTTTAACGCCGGAGCAGTCAAGCGCACCACGAACGGTGTGGTAACGAACACCCGGAAGGTCTTTAACACGACCACCACGGATCAGGATCACGGAGTGCTCCTGCAGGTTATGACCTTCACCACCAATGTAGGAGGTAACTTCGAAACCGTTAGTCAGACGCACACGGCAAACTTTACGCAGCGCGGAGTTCGGTTTCTTAGGAGTGGTGGTATATACACGAGTACATACACCACGTTTCTGCGGGCAGGCTTCCAGCGCAGGCACGTTGCTCTTTGCAACTTTGCGCGCGCGTGGTTTGCGTACCAGCTGGTTAATTGTTGCCATTAAATAGCTCCTGGTTTTAGCTTTTGCTTCGTAAACACGTAATAAATCGCCTCATATAATATGAGGACGCAGAATTTTAGGGCGGTGCCGAAAAGGTGTCAAGAAATATACAACAATCCCGTCATTACCATGTCAACTGATCTGCATGTTTGACTGCAAGTCTGACGAAATCAGTATAGCTAACCCTGACGACACTATCCGCAATTTGACCAGCAAGCCCGCGGGCTTCGATATCTTCTTGCAGAGCGTAGACGGAGATGGGAGCAGACTGCAGAATTTCAAGGAAACGGCCTTTCGCGATAGCGGCGATAACGCCGTCTGACAGCAGTAGAAGATCGTCACCCTCTTTTATCAGACGGAGCATTGTCGCAATATCGGTGTGCCAAGGGGATGTGCTTAGTATATGGAGCATTCAGACCTCAAAAACGCAGTATCACGTTAAAGTCGTCAAGCCGGGCGCGCAGAGCCTCTGGCTCCAGCCATTCGCCATCAACAACCCACGGCGTGGCAGAATTCAGACCGCGCTCCCGTGCTGAAGCCGCGCAAATCCAGCACTGTTCGATATCATATAACGATAAGAGTTTAAAGGTAGAGATATAGTCACGCGCCAGCACCACTGAAGGCCGCTGCTCTGGAAGAAGCTGAAATACGCCATCACCCACGAAGAAAACACCGATCTCTTCCGTCAGTGCTGACATCGCCAGCAGGGCATCAAGCCCTTCCCTACCCGATGCTGAACCATGAGGCGCGGACGAAAAAACAAAGGCTACGCGTTTCATCAGAACTGCACCATCCGATCGCAGATTAACGCGGCTTCCGCCAGCGCGCCCAATCCACTCAAGGTAAAGCCCGGCTGCAAATTATGCCCAGCTAGCCCCAACAGCCTGGCCTCCTGTTCATTCGTGATCCCACGGCGTAAAGCTGCGGCTACACAGATATGCAGGGAAACGGCGTGTTCGTCATGCAGCGCCTGCCAGGCCCGAACCAGATCAAACTCATCGCTGGCGGGAGCCGTGAGCTGATTCGCATTGTAAACGCCTTCACGATAGAAAAAGATACTGAGCAACTCGTGGCCTTCCTGCAAAACGGCTCGGGCAAACTGTAGTGCGCTGCTGGCCTGCTGTGTACCGTAAGCGGGCCCTGTCACCGTAATGGCAAAGCGCATTATTTATCCAGCCCCTGAAAATCTCCGCTTTTGAACTGACGAATGTAGAGATATACCGTGTGCTTAGAGATGTTCAACCGATCGGCTACCTGATTAATGGCATCCTTGATATCAAAAATCCCTTTCTCATAGAGGTTCAGGACGATCTGGCGATTTTTGGCGTTGTTAGAAACGTTACGGTCAGCGTTCACCTCTTCAATCGTGAACTCAAGCGTCTGTGCAACCAGATCGTCAACCGATGAAGCAAAGTTGACCTGGGAATTTACCTCCGTCGTTTCCGGCGGAATAAAGGTGCTCATTATTTGAGAGAACGGCACGTCAAGATTCATATTGATGCACAGCAGGCCAATAACCCGATGGTCACGGTTGCGGATAGCGATAGTGACCGATTTCATCAGTACACCGCTTTTGGCGCGAGTAAAATAGCATTTGGAAACGCTGCTATCGGCCCCAGTCATATCGTGCAACATGCGCAACGCAAGGTCGGTAATCGGCGAGCCGATTTGACGGCCGGTGTGTTCACCGTTGGCGATACGAATAGCGGAACATTTTAAGTCCTGCAATGAGTGCAGTACGATTTCACAGTGGGAACCGATGAGCATCGCTAACCCGTCCACTACCGCTTCATAGGATTTGAGGATATCGAAGTCGGTCTGGTCAAAAGGACGTTGATCCAGCAAGTCAAGCTCGCTGGTCTCGTTGGTTAAAAGCGACCTGGACATGGAAAAAAGCACTCCTTTTCAGGAGCCTGTCGTTATCGTCAGGGCAGGCTCATCATCATTATTAATCTATCTAAAGTAATACAGCGCCTGAGGTTCTTTCCAGTTTTAATTATATCTGCCCGCAATAAAAAAGCCGCCGCCCCTGGAGGCGGCGGCTTGAGCCAGATTACTTCGTGGCGTCAGCGGCTGGCGCTTCAGCAGCGGCTTCAGGCTTGGCGTCCGCTTTCGGTGCCGGTTTGATATCCAGCAGCTCTACATCAAATACCAGAGTTGAGTTAGCCGGGATACCCGGTACGCCGGTTTTGCCGTAGGCGAGATCCGGTGGGATGACCAACTGAATTTTACCGCCTTTCTTGATGTTCTTCAGACCTTCGGTCCAGCCAGGGATCACGCCGTCCAGACGGAAGGAAAGCGGCTCACCGCGAGTGTAAGAGTTATCAAACTCTTTACCATCAATCAGCGTACCTTTGTAGTTAACGACAACAGTATCGCTGTCTTTCGGCGCTTCACCCGTACCCGCTTTCTCTACTTTATACAGCAAACCGGATTTAGCCTCTTTCACGCCTTGCTTTTTCGCATAGGAATCGCGATAGGCTTTACCTTTTGCCTCATTCTCAGCTGCGTCTTTTTCCATTTTCTGCTGGGCTGCCGTTTTTACGCGAGTTTCAAACGCCTGCAGAGTCTGTTCGATCTCCTGATCGGACAGTTTGCTCTTATCGGCAAAAGCGTCCTGAACACCGGCGATTAACTGAGCTTTATCTAATTTGATACCCAATTTTTCTTGTTCTTTCAGGGAGTTTTCCATGTAACGTCCCAGCGATGCACCCAGCGCATAAGCAGATTTTTGATCGTCATTTTTGAATGCCGATTTGCTGTCCGCTGCAGGTGCCGATTTTGCAGCAGTTTCAGCAGCAAAGGTCAGCGGTGCATTCAGGGCGACGGCCATTGTGGTCGCCAGCAGCGTTACTTTAAACAGTGATTTCATCCATTTCTCCAGGGCCGGGGCATCTCACCCCAGGGTTATCATAAAAAACAAAAAACGTACTATAGAACGTTGCGGAACAAATCAACATACAGACGTACCTGAATATCGCTTCATTTCAGACTATTTTTGTATGAATTAGTTTCCTGACAGGCGTAACGATGCTGCGTGAATGCTGAAACTTCAGTAGAATCCGCCCGCAGGATCAGACAGAAGAGGTTACTCATGCACGATAGCACTTTAGAGACTCGCCTTGCGGAGCTGGAGAGCAGACTGGCGTTTCAGGAAATCACTATTGAAGACCTCAACAAGACCGTCACCGCCCACGAGATAGAAATGGCCAGGATGCGCGAGCATATGCGCCTGATGGTGGAAAAACTCAAAGCCACTCAGCCCTCTCACATGGCTTCACAGGCGGAAGAAACGCCCCCGCCGCACTATTAAGTAAGGCGTAAAAAAAGCGGGTCTTCCCGCTTTTTTCTATTCCGCAACGCTAGCGCAACGGAATTAGTGGCAACCGCAGCCGCCGTTACCGCCGCAGCCGCCTTTGCCATGTTCGTGGTCATGACCGTGGCCACCGCAGCAACCATCATGATCGTGGCCGTGATCGTGACCATGAGCACCGTGTACATGACCATGTTCCAGCTCTTCCGCCGTTGCTTCGCGAAGCGCGACAACTTCAACATTGAACTTCAGATTCTGACCAGCCAGCATGTGGTTACCGTCAACAACAACGTGTTCATCACCCACTTCGGTGATTTCTACCGGTACCGGTCCCTGATCGGTTTCCGCGAGGAAGCGCATGCCAACCTGCAGCTCATCAACGCCCATAAAAACATCTTTTGGAACGCGCTGAACCAGGTTTTCGTCGTACTGCCCGTACGCGTCGTTAGCGCCGACTTCTACGTCAAATTTGTCGCCCACTTCGTGGCCATCCAGCGCGTTTTCCAGACCGGAAATCAGGGAACCGTGACCATGCAGGTAGTCCAGCGGCGCGCTTACCGGAGACTCATCAACCAACACACCGTCTTCTGTACGTACCTGATAGGCCAGGCTGACCACCAGGTCTTTTGCTACTTTCATGATATCTCCTGAGCATGGGAAGAATAGTGGCGCAGATTGTAGCGGAATTCTGCAGCCGTGTACCCTTTAGCTTAAAAAAAGCCGCCCGATAACGCTAGTCCGGATGAAAAATGCCTATCACTTGCTCTTCTTTGCGAACATGCTCGCGAACCTCTTTATCGGCCTCACGCATCTGGTGTCCACACTTAACGCACTCAACAATATCGACATTATTCTCACGCCACATAGCCAGCGAATCCTGAGCCTGACACGCCGGACATTTCGCACCGGCAATAAAACGTTTACGCACAGCCATATCATTTACCTTTATTCAAATTCATCCCAGCCGTCTAACTGCCTGCTCTCTTTTTGCATCTCACGTTGAAAAATTTCCTCCAGCTCGCGTCTGGCTTCCCGTACGCGGGATATCTGCAGAGTATCGCTATGCACCGGCATTAACTCACGCAGCATTCGCATATCGAGGCGCCGAAAATGCAGCTGCGCACGCTGCGCCTGATGGGGATGCATGCCTAGCGAGATAAGCGCTTTACGTCCTAGCTCCAGTGCGCTGGAAAAAGTTTCGCGAGAGAATTGCGCCACTCCCGCCTGCAGTAGTTCATGCGCCTCAACGCGTCCCCGCGCTCGCGCCAGAATATGAAGATGTGGAAAGTGTTGTTGACACATGTCCACCAGTTTCAGTGTGTCTTCCGGCTCATTGCAGGTAATAACGATTGACTGTGCGTCTTCGGCTCCCGCTGAGCGCAGGAGATCCAGTTGCGTCGCATCGCCAAAATAAACTTTATAGCCATATTTACGCATCAGATTTACCGCACTGATATCGCGCTCCAGTACCGTAATACGCATTTTGTTCGCCATTAGCAGACGCCCAATCACCTGACCGAAACGCCCAAAGCCAACGATAATGACCTGCGGTTTATCGTTTTCAACCCACGGAGCTTCATGTTCTTCATCGGGCTGATTAAATCGTCGCGAAAGGACCTTATCGATTGTCTTCATCAACAGCGGTGTAGTCATCATTGAGAGCGTGACGGCCACCAGCAGCAGCGCCATCTGATCATTATGGAAAAGGCGTTGTGAAGCAGGCATGGAGAACAACACAAAGGCAAACTCTCCCCCCTGACTTAGCACACCGGCAAACTGGCCGCGTTCCGCGCTTCTCAAGCCATACACCCGTGCCAGAAGATACAGGACAAGACCTTTTACCGTCACCAGTATCGCGACACTGGCAACAACCCATAGCAAATGGGTATATAGCACCCCAAGATTCAGCGCCATGCCAACGGAAATAAAAAACAGCCCGAGGAGAAGCCCTTTAAACGGCTCAATGGCGATTTCCAGCTCATGGCGATACTCGCTCTCTGCCAGCAGGACGCCGGCGATAAAGGTCCCCAGCGCCATCGACAAACCGAGCGCATCCATGAACAGAGCTGCTCCGAGCACCAGCAGCAGCGTTGCCGCGGTAAAGACTTCTCGCACGCCAGAACCCGCAATAAAACGAAATACCGGCCTCAGCAGAAAGCGACCGCCAACCAGCATGCCACCGAAGGCCAGGACCTTCATCCCTATGGTGAGCCAGTTAAAATGGTCATCACCTGAACCCGCAAGCAAAGGAACCAACGCCAGGGCCGGGATAACGGCCAGATCCTGAAACAGCAATATTGAGAAGCCCAGTTGCCCGGATTCGCTGCGGCTCATACCTTTCTCACGCATCAGTTGCAGCGCCATCGCGGTGGAAGACATCGCCAGCCCAATTCCACCCACCACCGCAGCACGCCATGAGAAGTCGCTAAGCATGAGCAAACCGCCAAGAATAAGCGCACTAAAGGCGACCTGCGCGGCCCCTACGCCGAAAATTGAGCTTCTTAGTCGCCAAAGTTTGGACGGATTCAGCTCCAGCCCGATGATAAACATCAGGAAGACAACACCTAATTCTGAGAAGTGAAGAATTTCATCAACATCGCTGATGAACCCTAATCCCCAGGGGCCAATTGCGATACCAGCCAGCAGATACCCCAGTACAGCGCCAATCCCTAGTCTCGCCGCCAGCGGTACCGCCACCACAGCAGCAAACAAAAATAATACCCCAGCCAGCAGCAAATCAGCTCCCGCCATTTGGTCCTCCTGCCGTGATAGGGTGACTTAGCCAGTCTCGATAAGCGCGAGCGCGGCTTTTCAGGTCTTCAGGTGATTGCCGACGCGCCCAGTAGACGATAATCGGGCTCATCCAGTGCATACGGCACATACCAGCGGTCAATTCAAAAGGGCGGAGAATGTCATTCATCGGATAACGATGAGCATCACGCCGGTAGGCACTCTCCGGCTCGCCAGTGGTGATCACGCTACGCCAGTACTTTCCCGCCAACTGATTCCCTCCCGCACCGCTGGCAAAGCCGCGGCTTAACACCCTATCCAACCACTCTTTCATTAGTGCCGGACAACTCCAGGTATAGAGTGGATGCTGGAAAACAATCACCTCATGCTGGCGCAGGAGATCCTGCTCGCAGGCGATATCAATAAAAAAATCCGGATAGTGCGCGTAGATATCGTGCACGGTAACATTCGACAGCTGTAAGGCCGGTTCAAGCAAAACCCGGTTGGCCACGGAATCCTGAGATTCTGGATGGGCATACAGCAGCAAAACTTTCGCTGTCTGAGACATCTTTCCCCTCCCGAACGTCTTCTGGCGGCCTGTGCAGCGGCTGCGTCCCGACGCAACCAGAATGACTTTGTGTATCGTCTTCATTTTGGGCTACCATTGCGGCCCGGTTGAGCGATTCGCTCCACACTACATTATCATAATGACAAATTAACATAGTCAGAACATACGGCGCCTTATGATTGTTTTCTCCTCGTTACAAATTCGTCGCGGCGTACGCGTCCTGCTGGACAATG
Source organism: Klebsiella sp. (assembly GCA_036498385.1). Taxonomy (GTDB): domain Bacteria; phylum Pseudomonadota; class Gammaproteobacteria; order Enterobacterales; family Enterobacteriaceae; genus Klebsiella. The sequence continues at coordinate 23,202 of DASYFN010000037.1, read as the reverse complement.
CTACCGCCACCATCAATCCAGGGCAAAAAATCGGCCTGGTGGGTAAGAACGGCTGCGGTAAATCCACGCTGCTTTCGCTTTTGAAAAACGAGATTAGCGCCGACGGCGGCTCGATGACTTTTCCCGCCAGTTGGCAGTTGGCATGGGTTAACCAGGAAACGCCCGCGCTATCGCAGCCGGCTATTGACTATGTTATTGACGGCGATCGCGAATTCCGCAAGCTGGAGGCGGATTTGCACGCGGCCAACGAACGCAATGACGGTCATGCCATCGCGACGGTACACGGTAAGCTGGACGCCATTGACGCCTGGACCATACGTTCTCGTGCAGCCAGCCTGCTCCACGGTCTGGGTTTCAGCAACGAACAGTTGGAAAGATCGGTGAGCGACTTTTCCGGCGGCTGGCGTATGCGCCTTAACCTCGCTCAGGCGCTCATTTGCCGTTCTGACCTGCTGCTGCTTGATGAACCGACTAACCATCTTGATCTCGATGCGGTCATCTGGCTTGAAAAGTGGCTCAAAGGCTACCCGGGCACCCTTATTCTGATCTCCCACGATCGTGATTTCCTCGATCCGATCGTCGACAAGATTATTCATATCGAACAGCAAACCATGTTCGAATACACCGGTAACTACAGCTCATTTGAAGTGCAGCGCGCGACCCGTCTTTCGCAGCAACAGTCGATGTATGAGAGTCAACAACTGCGCGTCGCGCATTTGCAGAGCTATATCGACCGTTTTCGCGCTAAAGCCACGAAAGCCAAACAGGCGCAAAGCCGTATCAAAATGCTCGAGCGCATGGAGCTTATTGCTCCGGCCCATGTTGATAACCCGTTCCACTTCAGTTTCCGCGCACCGGAAAGCCTGCCCAATCCGCTGCTGAAGATGGAAAAGGTCAGTGCCGGTTATGGCGAGCGTGTGATTCTCGACTCTATCAAACTGAATCTGGTACCCGGTTCGCGCATCGGTCTGCTGGGGCGTAACGGGGCCGGTAAATCGACGCTGATAAAACTGCTGGCCGGTGAGCTACGGCCGCTGCAGGGTGAAATTGGTCTGGCGAAGGGTATCAAGCTTGGCTACTTTGCCCAGCATCAGCTTGAGTTCCTGCGCGCGGACGAATCCCCACTACAGCATCTTGCCCGCCTGGCGCCACAGGAACTGGAGCAGAAGCTGCGCGACTATCTGGGCGGTTTCGGCTTCCAGAGCGATAAAGTCAACGAAGAGACAAAGCGTTTCTCGGGTGGTGAAAAAGCGCGTCTGGTGCTGGCGTTAATCGTCTGGCAACGGCCAAATCTGCTGCTGCTTGATGAACCAACTAACCACCTCGATCTGGATATGCGCCAGGCCCTCACCGAAGCGTTAATTGATTTTGAAGGCGCGCTGGTGGTGGTTTCGCACGACCGTCATCTGATTCGCTCCACTACCGACGATCTTTATCTGGTACACGATAGCAAAGTCGAACCTTTTGACGGTGATCTCGAAGACTACCAACAGTGGTTGAGCGACTCGCAAAAGCAAGAAAGCCAGACATCCGAAGAGTCGAAGGAAAACGGCAACAGCGCCCAGGCGCGTAAAGATCAGAAACGCCGGGAAGCCGAGTTACGCACGCAAACCCAGCCGCTACGCAAAGAGATTGCCCGACTGGAAAAAGAGATGGAGAAGTTCAATGCCCAACTGGCACAGGCGGAAGAGAAACTGAGCGACAGCGAATTATACGATCAACGCCGCAAAGCGGAACTCACCGCGTGTTTACAGCAGCAGGCTAATGCGAAGTCCGGGTTGGAAGAGTGTGAAATAGCCTGGCTGGATGCCCAGGAACAACTGGAGCAGATGCTGCAGGAAGGCTAACAGCATGATGCAGTACCAAAAGGCGGGAACGCCCGCCTTTTTTAACTCCTCTCACCACCGTTAACGCTGCGCCGCCAGCCGGGCGCGGATCTGCGACAGCGAGGCATAGCCGTACAGCCTGCCATCCAGAAAGCGCGTTTTTAATTCGCCCTGCTGCTCCTGCTCCAGCGTTTGCCCATCGTACAGCTGCAGTCCCCCCACCGCGTCGCGTTCCACGCGCAGCAGACCACGCGCTGAACGTTTGAGGCCATTATCGGTTTTAGGCTCCTTAAAGAGGGCTCTTCCCTCGCCGTTCACTTCCCCCCAGGTCGCTTTCATCGCGAAGCCGAAAGTATCGCGGGTATTGTACTGGTAGGTAAATGAACCCACGCCGAACACTACGTTAGAGCTGGCAAAACCTTTTGCTTCCAGGCGGCAGAGGATCTCATTCGCTCTGGCGAGGGTAATAGAATCGCCGTAAATCAGGCCAACATGCGGATCCAGCACCTTGTACCCTTTTTCGTTAATCGTACCGCCGAAGATTTCCCATAGAACCTCTACGGAGCCTTTCTCCTCTGCGCTGCGCTCGCTGCGGGTGTCATTGTCAGCCGCCGTTCCGCACAGAATAGCCACCGGATCGCCGCTGTCCGGACGGAAGACCACTCGCCCCTGACGCTGCATAATCATCGCCTTCAGCTCGCGGGTATATTCGGTCAGCACCTGCCAGTAATCCCAGGTATCCGAGACGATAGAGACGAATCCCTGTGGATGTACCTCGGTAATCAGCCGGCGAAAGGTTTCAATTTCGCGCTCGCGCTCACCCATACACATCACGCTGTGTTCCGTGGCCGGAATACTGGCGCCGATAAGCTCATCTTCACCGTGGGCATAATAATCACGAGCATACAGCAACGAAGGCAGGCTATCGGTACCTTTGAAGCTGGCCAGATGTCCGCAGCCCGACTGCGCAGCATCGTGCAGCCCGGACATCCCCCGAAATGAAAAATCGTGACATTGAAAATCAAGGTGCGTCAGATCGCTACAGGTTTTCTCCGCCCAGCGTTCGCAAATCAGGCGATAGTGGTGGGCGATGGTCGCGTTGGTTGACGCTTTCCACAGCTCCGCCGAAAGCACCGTCTCCAGATAGTTCACCAGCCAAAAGAACTCAGGCTGCGTATTGGTGATGGTCAGCACCGGCACTTTTGTCGGCACCTTCGTACCTTCATCCAGCGATTTAATGTGCAGCGGTAAATAGCCAAGCCGATGCAGAGCGCGAATAGGCTCCACCCCAACCGTATCGCAGCCCAGATAGCCGTCCATTACCAGCTTATACTCGTTGACGACCTCCTCTTCCGGGCGGGCGAAAAACGCGTCGTTAAACAGATCGACCAGAAACCACTGCAGAAAACCCTGCAGGCCGAAAAATACCAGCTTGCCATCGGCCTGCGGCGACTGGAAAAAACGATCGCTACGCGGCGTAAAGTTAGAGTAGACCTTCGTTGTCCCCTGCGGATACTGCACCCGATGGGAAACTTTATAACCATCAATGGCCAGAATCGGATTTATTTTCATCATGTTATCCCCAATGTGCGCGGTAGATGGCGTCAATATCGATAAGCTCCAGTTGCGGATGGGCAAGGGCCGGAGAAGTCAAAGAGGTGGTGGCGTAAACGGCATCGATGCCGTTATTCAGCAGATGCTCTATGCCTTTGGAAAAAACACCGTGGGTGACATACAGACTCACGCTGCGAGCACCTGCTTCGCGGAGCACCTGCGCTGAGCCGATAAAGGTGCCACCAGCGTCGCAAAGGTCGTCCACAATAAGCACCGCTTTCCCTACTACATCACCGGCCAGCAGGGAAAAACCGCTTAACGCGCCGCTGGCAAGGTCACGCTCTTTACTGAGGATCGCGAACTCTCCTGCGCCGCAGGCTTTAGCAACAGGGTGAATCTTCTTTAGCGCGCCGGCATCCGGCGCCACCAGCATCAATTCCCTGCCTGCAATCGCCTGGCGCAGGCTGGCGCTCTGCAAAAGACAGTGCTGCTGGGTAATCGCGACCATATTATTGACTGCCGCCGCGGCGGCATCGCTGTGTGGGTCAAGCACCACGACTTTGTCAAAGCCAAGGGTATTAAGCTGCCGGGCGAAAACCTTCAGCGCAAAGCTGTCTCCCGGCACCATATGACGATCCTGACGCGCCCACGGCAGCCACGGCAGTTCCAGATGGCTAAACGCCACGTCGGTAACATGACGCACGGCCTCCACCAGTTGCGCCAGCAGCATAAAATCGTTCATGTCGCGCAGAGCAACCGCCCGGACGCGCATCAGACAGGCGGAAGGCGGTAATTGAGCGGTCACCTTCAGCCAAACGGCCCCATCAGGAAAGATGCCGCTGGCAAGCGTAACCGCTTTACCATCCAGTTCTAGTGTAAATTTTTCGCTCATGATGATCTCCACCCATTAAATTATGTCCCTAAGACACAATCAATAATGTCCCTAAGACACATATTATGCAAGCGCTAAATTTCGCCCGACCAAGAAATAGTCTTAATATATTGAAAAATAATAATAAAAATAGAAGCTTGCTGCTCAGGAAAGGGCTGATACACTTGTGGGCGTTCTTTATCCGTTGCGAGCGCTCTATGACCACCGATGCCGAATACCTCAGCCAATACGATGCCAGCCGCTTTCCCTCGCCGCTGGTGACCGTCGATAGCGTACTGTTTACCCTACATCAAGGGGCGCTGTGCGTTCTGCTAGTTGAGCGAGCTAATCCACCGCAGCAGGGCGCGTGGGGGTTGCCCGGCGGCTTTATCGATATGGCGCACGATGATTCAACCCGCGCCACAGCGCTACGTAAGCTCACGGAAAAAACCGGGATTTCACCTTCATGGCTGGAGCAGCTTGATACCTTTTCCGGCCCGGATCGCGATCCGCGCGGCTGGAGCCTCACCATCGCCTGGTTTGCGTTGATCTCATGGGTCGACTGTCAACCGCATATTGCCAGCGTCAGCGATGCCCGTTGGGTACCGGTGGCGCAACTGGATGACTATTCGCTGGCCTTCGATCATCACAAGATCATCGACGCCGGACTGCATCGTTTACGCCAAAAAACGATGTACTCCTTACTGCCGGTTTACTGTCTTCCGGAAACCTTTACCCATGGTCAACTGCTGGAAGCCACGGAAATCATCCTTGGCCAGCCTATTCAACGCAAAAGCCTGATTCGCCGCTTCGAAGCATCCGGGATGTTTGAAGAGACTGGTGAAACAGCGGTAACTGGCGCGCGGAAAGCGCGGCTATGGCGGCGTAAACCCGGTGTCGATATTTATCTCTTTTCACGTAACCTGCTTACCGATTAGCCACAAGACCACATATTGGCTAACCTGCGCACTTCATGCGCGGTATAGTATAGATAAAGATTATTAATTGCTCTGAACTATGGTTGATATTACTCCTACAGAAATAATGCCCCCTGAAGACGGCTCGCAGCTGTTTCACCCTATGCGCGGCGTAGGCAATCGTCATTTACAAACCATGTTGCCGCGGTTAATCCGTCGCAAACTCCGTTTCACTCCACATTGGCAGCGTCTTGAATTGCCGGATGGCGACTTTGTCGATCTGGCATGGAGTGAAAACCCTTCTCTGGCGCACCATAAACCTCGACTAGTGGTATTTCATGGCCTGGAGGGCAGTCTGCACAGCCCCTACGCGCACGGACTCATCCATGCGGCAATGCAGCGCGGCTGGCTGGGCGTGGTGATGCATTTTCGCGGTTGTAGCGGCGAACCAAACCGGAATAACCGCATCTACCATTCGGGCGAAACGGAAGACGGTTCCTGGTTTCTGCACTGGCTCAAGCGTGAGTACGGCAATGTACCAACCGCCGCGGTTGGGTATTCACTCGGGGGCAATATGCTAGGCTGTTTGCTGGCAAAAGAAGGCGATGATATTCCTGTTGATGCCGCGGTTATCGTCTCGGCTCCGTTTATGCTCGAAGCCTGTAGCTACCATATGGACAAAGGTTTCTCCCGCGTTTATCAGCGCTACCTGCTCAACCTGCTGAAAGCCAATGCCGCACGTAAGCTAAAAGCGTATCCGGGCTCTCTGCCTGTCGATTTACGTCAGCTAAAAAGCATGCGCCGTATCCGCGAATTTGACGACAGCATCACCGCCAGGATCCACGGTTTTGCCGATGCGCTGGACTATTATCGCCAGTGCAGCGCCATGCCGCGCTTAAGCGATATCACTAAACCAACACTGATTATTCACGCGAAGGATGATCCTTTTATGGATCACCACTCGATTCCTCCGCAGGAACAGTTGCCGGATAATGTCGAATATCAGCTCACGGAGCACGGTGGACACGTTGGTTTCGTCGGCGGCACGCTGCGTAAGCCAGAAATGTGGCTTGAAAAGCGAATCCCGGATTGGCTAACCCGTTGGTTAGGAGCGCAAAAATGATCATTCCCTGGCAAGATCTCGATCCCGAAACGCTGGATAACCTGATCGAAAGTTTTGTATTACGTGAAGGCACCGATTATGGTGAACATGAACGTTCTCTGACTGATAAAGTCGCTGATGTTAAACAGCAGTTGAAAAGCGGAGAAGCCGTGCTGGTGTGGTCAGAACTGCACGAGACGGTGAATATCATGCCCCGCAAGCAGTTTCACGGCTAAAGCGGCACACACTATCGTTTTACTCTGGGAGTTGTTATGTCTGCCAAACATCCAGTGATTGCCGTCACGGGCTCCAGCGGCGCGGGAACCACGACCACCAGCCTCGCCTTTCGCAAAATTTTCGCCCAGCTTAATCTGCACGCCGCCGAAGTCGAAGGCGATAGCTTTCACCGCTACACCCGTCCGGAAATGGATATGGCGATCCGTAAAGCGCGCGATCAGGGCAAACATATCAGTTACTTTGGTCCCGAAGCTAACGACTTCGGCCTGCTGGAACAGACGTTCGCTGAATATGGGCGAAGTGGCAAAGGTCAGTCACGCAAGTATTTACATACCTATGACGAGGCCGTGCCGTGGAACCAGGTTCCGGGGACCTTCACGCCCTGGCAGCCGCTGCCCGAACCCACTGACGTTCTGTTTTACGAAGGGCTGCACGGCGGCGTTGTTACGCCACAGCACAACGTAGCAAACCATGTCGATCTGCTGGTCGGCGTGGTGCCGATAGTCAACCTTGAGTGGATCCAAAAACTTATCCGCGACACCAGCGAACGCGGGCACTCTCGTGAGGCGGTGATGGACTCCGTTGTCCGCTCGATGGAAGATTACATCAACTTTATCACCCCGCAGTTTTCACGCACCCATCTCAATTTTCAGCGCGTACCGACGGTGGATACATCCAACCCGTTTGCGGCCAAAGCCATCCCCTCACTGGATGAAAGTTTTGTCGTTATCCATTTCCGTAATCTGAAAAATATCGATTTCCCCTGGCTTCTGGCGATGCTTCAGGGCTCGTTTATCTCGCATATGAATACGCTGGTCGTACCGGGTGGAAAAATGGGGCTGGCGATGGAGCTCATCATGGCGCCGCTGGTTGAACGGCTAATGGAAGGTCAGAAAATAAGCTAACAGCTAAACCCCGGTAGCACGATTGAACGACCAGGGTCTGGTCAGCTTACCCTTCGATGACTTCATAAGAGTGGGTAATGTTTACCGCTTTCTCTAGCATCAGCGCCACCGAGCAATATTTTTCCGCCGACAGGCCAACAGCGCGAGAAACGACAGCGTCTTTCAGCTCTTTACCGGTCACGATAAAATGCAGATTGATATGGGTAAACAGACGCGGCGCCTCTTCGCGGCGCTCAGAGGTCAGCTTGACTTCACAGTTGGTGACGTTATGACGACCCTTTTGCAAAATGGAAACCACATCAATCGCGCTGCATCCGCCCGCCGCCATCAGCACCATTTCCATTGGACTGGGCGCTTTATCCCCGGAATTACCATCCATCAGGATCTGGTGACCAGAAGCCGACTCACCGATGAAGGTTAACCCTTCTACCCACTTCACTCGCGCTTGCATAAATTTAACTCCAGGCCTGTAATTTTCCTGACAGATTACGCGCGCATAACTTTTCTCGCAACGGAAGGCGACCTGGGTCATGCTGAAGCGAGACACCAGGAGACATGCGGCGAAAGCTATGCTAAAACAATCTGGATGCTACAGTAATACATTGACGTGCTACATGTATGCAGAGGAGTTCACATTACAGGCTGCAGAAAACTTTCAGCCGGATTCCCAGGTATAGGGATTCAATACGATTGCATGCCCGGATGCCGTGTAGTGTCGGCACCCGGAGATAGCTTATAACAGAGGATAACCGCGCATGGTGCTTGGCAAACCGCAAACAGACCCTACCCTTGAATGGTTCTTGTCTCATTGCCATATTCATAAGTACCCATCAAAGAGCACGCTGATCCACCAGGGTGAGAAAGCAGAAACGTTGTATTACATCGTTAAAGGCTCCGTGGCTGTACTCATCAAGGATGAGGAAGGTAAAGAGATGATCCTCTCTTATCTTAACCAGGGCGATTTCATCGGTGAATTAGGCCTATTTGAAGAAGGCCAGGAGCGTAGCGCTTGGGTACGTGCGAAAACCGCATGTGAAGTGGCCGAAATCTCTTACAAAAAATTCCGTCAGTTGATCCAGGTTAACCCGGACATCCTGATGCGTCTATCTTCACAAATGGCGCGTCGTCTGCAGGTCACATCTGAGAAAGTGGGCAACCTCGCCTTCCTTGATGTTACTGGTCGTATCGCTCAGACGCTGCTGAACCTGGCAAAACAGCCGGATGCGATGACCCACCCGGACGGTATGCAAATTAAAATTACTCGTCAGGAAATCGGTCAGATTGTCGGATGCTCCCGCGAGACCGTTGGTCGCATACTGAAAATGCTGGAAGATCAAAACCTGATCTCCGCACACGGTAAAACTATCGTCGTCTACGGTACCCGTTAAGTCGATAAAAGGCGTATTGCCAGGCAATACGCCTTGTTTGTTTTCTCCTCATGTGGCGCAGGCTGATTTACCACCCTGAAATTAACTATGCACTGCGGCAAACGCTGGTGCTGTGCCTGCCGATCGCAATTGGACTTCTGTTTGGCCATTTACAGCAGGGGCTGCTGTTTTCTCTGGTTCCCGCCTGCTGCAACATTGCCGGCCTGGATACGCCGCATAAACGTTTTTTTAAGCGCCTGATTATCGGCGGCTGCCTGTTTGCCGGCTGTAGCCTGATTGTCCAGCTCCTTCTACAGCGCGAAATGCCTTTGCCGCTGATTCTCACGGGTCTGGCGCTCATCCTCGGCGTCACTGCTGAAATCAGTTCGCTGCACGCAAGGCTGCTGCCCGCCTCGCTTATTGCGGCTATTTTTACTTTGAGTCTCGCTGGCAACATGCCGGTCTGGGAACCGCTGCTGATCTACACGCTCGGGACCTTATGGTATGGGGTATTTAACTGGTTCTGGTTTTGGCTGTGGCGCGAGCAACCACTGCGTGAATCCTTAAGCCTGCTCTACCGGGAGTTGGCCAACTATTGCGAGGCCAAATACAGTCTGCTTACCCAGCACACAGATCCTGCCACATCGCTGCCGCCGTTGCTCAACCGCCAGCAAAAAGTTGTGGATCTGATTACCCAGTGCTATCAGCAGATGCATATGCTGGCGGCTAACCAGCGCAGCGATCACAAACGCCTGCTGCGTGCTTTCCAGGTCGGACTGGATCTTCAGGAGCATATTTCCGTCAGCCTTCATCAGCCGGAAGAGGTACAAAAGCTGGTGGAACGCAGCCACGCAGAAGCAGTGATTCGCTGGAACGCGCAAACCGTTGCCGCCCGCCTGCGAGAACTGGCGGATGACCTGCTCTATCATCGATATCCTCAGCGCTTTCAGATGAATAAACAGATCGGTGCGCTGGAAAAAATAGCCTGGCAGCATCCGGATAATCCGGTCGGGCAGTTCTGTGCCTGGCACTTCAGCCGTATTGCCAGAGTTCTGCGCACCCAGCGCCCGCTGTACGCGCGTAATCTGATGGCGGATAAAACCCGCCGCCTGCCGCTGCTGCCCGCGTTGAAAAATTATCTGTCGCTTAAATCACCAGCGTTACGTAATGCGGCGCGTATCAGCATAATGCTGAGCGTCGCCAGCCTGATGGGCAGCGCGCTGCACCTGCCAAAACCCTACTGGATCCTGATGACGGTGCTGTTCGTGACGCAAAACGGCTACGGCGCGACACGGGTGCGCATCGTCCATCGGGCTGCCGGGACAATTGCGGGATTGCTCATTGCCGGATTAACGCTGCACTTTCACGTCCCTGAAGGCTATACACTCACCGTAATGCTGTTCATTACGCTATTCAGCTACCTGATTATTCGCAAGCATTACGGCTGGGCGATGGTCGGATTTACCGTTACGGCGGTTTACACCTTGCAGTTGCTCACCTTGAACGGCGAGCAGTTTATCGTCGCCAGGCTGATTGATACGCTGATTGGCTGCCTGATTGCCTTCGGCGGAATAGTTTGGCTGTGGCCGCAGTGGCAAAGCGGTCTGCTACGCAAGAATGCCCACGATGCGCTGGAAGCCGATCAGGAGGCTATCAGGCTGATCCTCAGCAACGACCATCAAGCCCCGGCGCTGGCCTATCAGCGAATGCGCGTCAATCAGGCGCATAACGCGCTGTTTAACTCGCTGAATCAGGCAATGCAGGAACCCGGTTTTAACTCGCACTATCTGGAAGACATGAAGCTGTGGGTAACCCATAGCCAGTTTATTGTCGAACATATCAATGCCATGACCACCCTGGCGCGCGAGCACAATATGCTGACGCCGGATCTGGCGCAACGTTATCTGGAGTCCTGCGAGATTGCGCTACAGCGCTGCCAGCAGCGGCTGGATTCCGATGGGCCGGGCAGCGCGGGGGATGTAAATATTATGGAAGCGCAGGATGCGGAGGCCCCTCGCGGCCCGCTCAGTACGATGGAGCAGCATTTGCAGCGTATCCTCGGGCATCTGCACACCATGCACACCATTTCGTCGGTAGCATGGCGTCAGCGTCCGCATCATGGTATCTGGTTACATGCCGCTAAACGCTAAGCACGCGTTCAACCGCCAGCGCAAAGCGAGCCATTCCTTCGGCAATATCACTATCATCAATCACCAGCGACGGCACGAAACGCATCACGTCCGGTCCGGCATTGAGCACCATCACGCCCGCCTCTGCGGCTGCGTACAGAAAATCACGCGCCCGACCATGATATAGTGGATTCAGTTCGGCGCCGATGAGCAGCCCCATTCCGCGAATATCGCTGAACAGATCGAACTGTGCGCCAATTTGCTGGAGGTGCTTAACAAACAGCTCGCGCTTCGCGGTGACGCCATCCAGCACTTCTGACGTGTTAATCAGATCGAACGCCGCCTCACCGACCGCGCAGGCCAGCGGGTTACCGCCATAGGTCGAACCATGAGAACCGGCGTGGAAAGCGCTGGCGATTTCATGGGTGGTCAGCATCGCGCTGATAGGGAAGCCGCCGCCAAGCGCCTTGGCGCTGGTCAGAATATCCGGCATCACGCCGTAGTGCATATAGGCAAACAGCGAGCCAGTGCGCCCCATACCGCACTGGACTTCATCAAACACCAGCAATGCCTGATGCTGGTCGCAGAGATCGCGCAGCCCTTGCAGGAATTCCGGGGTCGCCGCCGTCACCCCGCCTTCCCCCTGAATCGGTTCGACCACCACCGCGCAGGTATGATCGTCCATCACAGCTTTCACCGCGTGTAAATCGTTAAACGGCACATGAACGATATCGGCCGGTTTCGGCCCGAAACCATCGGAGTATTTCGGCTGACCGCCGACGGAGACGGTAAACAGCGACCGACCATGGAACGCGTTATGGAAAGCGATAATTTTGGTTTTGTACGGACTATGGCGAGTTACGGTGTAATGGCGCGCCAGCTTGAAAGCCGTTTCGTTGGCTTCCGTCCCGGAGTTCATAAACACCACGCGATCGGCAAAAGTCGCATCGACCAGCTTACGCCCGAGGCGCAGGGCGGGTTCGTTGGTAAAAACGTTACTGGTATGCCACAGCTTTTCACCCTGTTCATAGAGCGCCGCCACCAGCGCCGGATGGCAATGACCGAGCGCGGTCACGGCAATACCACCAGCGAAATCAACGTATTCTTTACCCTGCTGATCCCATACCCGGCTCCCCTTACCCTTCACCGGAATAAATTCTGCCGGTGCATAAATCGGCAAAATGACCTCATCGAATGTAGCGCGGGTAATTGCCGGTTGTTCAGTTGCCATGTCGTGCCCATCCCTCTTCGTTATGCAGCAATAGCTGTGATAATCTAATCACAAAATATGCATAAAAAATCAGTCAATGGCAACTATAAATCAACGATTGAGGAAGTTTGCCAGCAGTTGGTGTCCCTGCTCGCTGAGAATACTCTCCGGATGAAACTGCACGCCTTCAAGATCAAACTCGCGGTGGCGAATACCCATGATCTCCCCCTCTTCGCTGCGGGCGGTCACCTCAAAGCATTCAGGCAGCGTTAGCGGATCAATAAGTAGGGAGTGGTAGCGGGTCACCGTAAGCGGGTTATTCAGTCCAAGGAACACCCCTTGACCGGTATGGCTGACGGGGGACGTTTTCCCGTGCATGACTTTGGCGGCTCGTACGATAGCGGCGCCGAAAACCTGGGCGATGGCCTGATGGCCGAGGCAAACGCCTAAGATCGGCGTTTGGCCGGAGAAGTGGCGGATCGCCGCCAGCGATACCCCCGACTCATCCGGCGTACAGGGACCCGGCGAAATAACGATTTTCGCTGGTGCCAGGGCAATAATGTCCGCTAACGTCAGCTCGTCATTACGCCTGACCTGCACTTCCGCCCCAAGTTCGCAGAAATACTGGTACAAATTCCAGGTGAAAGAATCGTAGTTATCGATAAGCAGGATCATAGCGGCTCCGGGAAAAAGAACTGCGCTATTCTACTCAGTTTCCACAGCTTCGCTGACCACTTTGCGAAATATCGTTTGCAGCGGAGAGAGGTCGCCCATTGCTCCGCTCTGATTGGCCTGGTTCCACGCATCGACGGCAATATTACGCCAATCCAGCGTATAGCCCGCATGGATCGCCAGTTGCTCAAAGAAAATGCGTTGTGCCAGACCGTTGCCGAGACGGAAAGGATGCAGGACGTTAATTTCGCAGTAGTAATGAGCAAGACGTTCAATGAATTTATCCTGCGCGAGCCCCACCAGATAACCTTCCTCTTCAAGATCCTGTAGTAAAGCGTTACCCTCTTTTTCGATATAGGCGAAATGGCAGAAACGAGTGTCACCCTGATAGATATCAACTTCACGCAGCTGCCCCGCCCAGTCGAAAATATCCTGATAGAGCTGGCGATGAATAGCGCAGAGATGAGGCAATCCCCGCACCAACGGCCCGAGTTCAATGGTTGCCGCGCGTAATGCGGTCAGCTCCCACGCCGCCTGCTCCAGGCGTTGAGCCTGGCGAATCCCCAGGCGGTTGCGCATAACCTTGAGACCGGGGTAGAGATAGGGGTCCCGCCCCTCGCCGAATTTATCGCTCATAGTGACTCCTTAACGCCGCAATACGCGCCAGGGCTTGTTCGGGGGTAAGGGTTATCAGCGGAATATCGACGCCTTCCAGCTGTCGGCTGGCCTGAAAATTCACGTTACGTCGATCCTCCCAGAGACGGGATTTCTGTTTTTCGGTGAGCTTTTTCATTTAACACCTCCCTGACATGTTCGCAGTTGCCACAAGTATAAGCAGCAGAACGCGATTTCGCAGGGAAGCGGGGATGCGCGGGTAACCCTTACCCGCGCAAATAAGATTACGGCAGAACTTTCGCGGAAAGAATCACGATAGGTTTGGACGGTACATTCTGATACGGCCCAACGTTGTGGGTCTGCACCTGAGAAATTTTATCCGCCACGTCCATGCCTTTGACGACTTTACCAAAAACCGCATAGCCGAAATCACGCTGGCCATGATCGAGGAAGGCGTTATCCGCAATATTGATAAAGAACTGGCTGGTGGCGCTGTCCTGATCGGCAGTACGCGCCATGGCGATGGTGCCACGCGTGTTGCGCAGGCCGTTGTCGGCTTCGTTTTTAATCGGTGGATTAGGCTGTTTCTGCTGCATCTGCTCGTTAAAGCCGCCGCCCTGCACCATAAAACCCGGGATCACGCGGTGAAAAATGGTGTTGTTATAAAAACCGCTGTTAACGTACTTCAGGAAGTTATCAACAGAGATGGGCGCTTTCTGGCTATTCAGCTCAAGCTCAATATTGCCCGCAGACGTGGTCAGCAACACATGCGGATAGCTCTTTGCCGCCATGGCCGGGGAGAATGCTGAAATGGCGAAAACGGCAGCCACCGCCGCGAGAGTTGATTTAAGCATCGAAATTCCTTAACGGAGCATAATAAAAAGCAAGTGCTTTGATTCTAAAGAGCCTTTGCATCCAGGGCTAGCCTTTTACCTAATTTTACTTAGCTGAAACAGTTGTAACGACGCATCCATTGACTGGGTAAATGAGTAAATGTGATAGTCATCACGCAAATGATTGCAATAATATCTAAATTTCAGAATAAATGTTTGATCGCATCAGTCTAATGAATAAAATCTGTTCGCCCGGCGCAGCGTCAACGCGCTTTACATTTCTCTTCACAGGCCAGTCATGACTAACAGCAATCGTATCAAGCTCACATGGATCAGCTTTTTCTCCTACGCCCTGACCGGTGCGTTGGTGATTGTCACCGGGATGGTGATGGGAGACATCGCAGATTATTTTCATCTGCCCGTTTCCAGTATGAGCAACACCTTTACCTTCCTTAATACCGGTATCCTGATCTCTATCTTCCTGAACGCCTGGCTGATGGAAATTGTTCCGCTAAAAACCCAGCTTCGTTTTGGCTTCATCCTGATGGTTCTGGCTGTCGCTGGTCTAATGTTCAGCCACAGCCTGACTCTCTTTTCCGCTGCGATGTTCGTGCTCGGGCTGGTCAGCGGGATCACCATGTCGATTGGTACCTTCCTGATCACCCATATGTATGAAGGTCGTCAGCGCGGGGCACGTTTGCTGTTCACCGACTCCTTCTTCAGCATGGCGGGGATGATCTTCCCGATGCTGGCCGCTTATCTACTAGCGCGTAGTATCGAGTGGTACTGGGTTTATGTCTGCATCGGTCTGGTCTACGTCGCTATTTTCGTGCTGACCTTCGGCTGTGAATTCCCGGTACTGGGTAAAAAAGCCCTGCAGGATAGCCAGCCGGTCGTGAAAGAGAAATGGGGCATCGGCGTGCTGTTTCTCTCTGTCGCCGCGCTGTGCTATATCCTCGGCCAGTTGGGCTTTATCTCCTGGGTGCCGGAATACGCTAAAGGCCTCGGCATGAGTCTTGGTGATGCAGGTAAACTGGTGAGCGATTTCTGGATGTCGTATATGATCGGCATGTGGTCATTCAGCTTTATTCTGCGCTTCTTCGACCTGCAGCGTATTCTGACCGTGCTGGCGGGCGTGGCGACGGTACTGATGTATCTGTTTATTAACGGTTCGCCGGAGCATATGCCGTGGTTTATTCTGACCCTCGGCTTCTTCTCCAGCGCCATCTATACATCAATCATCACTCTGGGCTCGCTGCAGACCAAAGTGTCGTCGCCAAAACTGGTGAACTTCATCCTGACCTGCGGCACCGTGGGTACCATGCTGACTTTCGTCGTTACCGGCCCTATCGTTGCCGCCAGCGGCCCGCTGGCAGCGCTGCATACCGCTAACGGCCTTTATGCCGTGGTGTTTGTGATGTGTCTGATCCTCGGTTTCGTCTCCCGCCACCGCCAGCATAACGCGGCAGCATAATCTCACTAAGCCTCAGGCCCCTTTGTGTCGGCAAAGGGGCTATTCCTGGTAAAAAACAGCTCCTCCCCACCCTTGTCCGTCTGCACCCAGGTCTGCGCCAACTGCGTCGTGGCGATGACTCTCCCCTGACGAATTGACCAGCGCACCGGAACCTGACAACGTACAGCCTCAAACCCGCTTTCAGCGGGCAGAATCACCAGATTCGCCGGGTTTCCGGACGCTATTCCGTAGTCACTCAGACCGAACGTACGCGCGCTGTTATCGGTCACCAGCTTCAGCCCATCGTTAATCTGCTGATAGCCCATCATCTGGCAGACATGCAACCCCATATGCAGCACCTGCAGCATATTGCCGGTACCCAGCGGATACCATGGATCAAACACATCGTCATGACCAAAGCAGACGTTAATTCCCGCCGCCATCAACTCCTTCACACGCGTAATACCGCGGCGCTTCGGATAGTCATCAAAGCGTCCCTGGAGGTGAATATTTACCAACGGATTGGCGACAAAGTTAATGCCGGACAACTTCAGCAAACGAAAAAGACGTGACGTATAAGCGCCATTATAGGAGTGCATAGCGGTGGTGTGGCTGGCGGTCACTCGCGGCCCAATCCCCTCTTTTAACGCCAGGGCCGCCACGGTTTCAATGAATCGTGACTGTTCATCATCGATTTCATCGCAGTGAATATCCAGAGGGCGCTGATACTTTTTCGCCAGACGGAAAGCGATGTGCAGGGATTCCACGCCATATTCACGAGTGAATTCAAAATGAGGAATCGCCCCCACTACATCGGCTCCCAGACGCAGCGCCTCTTCCAGCAAAGCCTCACCATTGGGGTAAGATAAAATGCCCTCTTGTGGGAAGGCGACAATCTGCAACTCTACCCAGGGTGCGACTTCTTGTTTAATCTCCAGCATGGCCTTGAGCGCGGTCAGCATGGGGTCAGATACATCAACATGAGTACGTACAAATTGAATGCCGTTGGCTATTTGCCATTTTAGCGTCTTCCACGCGCGGGCTTTAACATCCTGATGGCTCAATAAAGCCTTACGCTCCGCCCAACGTTCAATCCCTTCAAACAGGGTTCCGGATTGATTCCAGTTCGGCTCTCCGGCGGTTTGAGTCGTATCGAGGTGGATATGCGGTTCAATAAAAGGAGGGATAGCCAGCCCACCGCGTGCATTCAGCATTTCAAAGTTCTCATTGCGCGCCACCCCCATGGGGGTGATATCCCCGAAGCGCCCCTTGTCTATCGCTATTTGCCATAGCCCTTCACGATCGGGAAGACGAGCGTTCTCAATTAACCAAAGCGGCGCTGCTGTCATATTGATGACTCCCGTAATTGTTGCTGAAGTTTTACTCAATCAGTTGTGGTCTCAGCTGTCAATTTTGTACACAAAACAAGCAAAAAAGAAAAGCCAGAGTTTTCCAGTACTTATAAAATTACCGATAAATCATATACATACCACTTAAGTAGTAGGCAAAGGTGTAATTGATTTGCATCAATAAGTGTCACAGCTGAATCGTTAAGGTAGGCGGTAATATAAAAGAAATCGAGGCAAAAATGAGCAAAGTCAGACTCGCTATCATTGGTAATGGTATGGTCGGCCACCGCTTTATTGAGGACTTTCTTGATAAATCCGACGCCAACCTGTGCGATATTACCGTGTTTTGTGAAGAACCCCGTATCGCCTACGACCGCGTACACCTCTCCTCCTACTTCTCTCACCATACCGCCGAAGAGCTCTCTTTGGTACGGGAAGGTTTCTATGAGAAGCACGGCGTTAAAGTGCTGGTCGGCGAACGAGCCATCACCATTAACCGCCAGGAAAAGGTTATCCACTCCAGCGCGGGCCGTACCATATTCTATGACAAGCTGATTATGGCGACCGGCTCCTGGCCGTGGATCCCGCCGATTAAAGGTTCTGAAACCCAGGACTGCTTTGTTTATCGTACCATTGAAGACCTTAACGCAATTGAATCCTGCGCCCGTCGCAGCAAACGCGGCGCGGTGATCGGCGGCGGTCTGTTAGGCCTGGAAGCCGCGGGCGCGCTGAAAAATCTCGGCATCGAGACCCACGTGATTGAATTCGCACCTATGCTGATGGCTGAACAGCTGGATCAGATGGGTGGCGAACAGTTGCGTCGCAAAATTGAAAGCATGGGCGTGCGCGTACACACCAGCAAAAACACTAAAGAGATCGTTCAGGAAGGTACCGAAGCGCGTAAAACCCTGCGTTTTGCCGACGGTAGCGAGCTGGAAGTTGATTTCATCGTCTTCTCTACCGGTATTCGCCCGCGCGATAAACTGGCCATTCAGTGCGGTCTGGAAGTCGCTCAGCGCGGCGGTATCGTGATCAACGACGCCTGCCAGACCTCTGACCCGGATATCTACGCCATCGGTGAATGCGCAAGCTGGAACAACCGCGTTTACGGCCTGGTCGCGCCGGGCTACAAAATGGCCCAGGTTGCTGTTGACCATATTCTCAACATCGAAAACGCCTTTGAAGGCGCGGATCTCAGCGCCAAACTGAAGCTCTTAGGCGTTGACGTCGGCGGGATTGGCGACACCCATGGTCGTACGCCGGGCGCACGCAGCTATGTTTATCTCGACGAAAGCAAAGAGGTCTACAAACGCCTTATCGTCAGCCCTGACAACAAGACCTTGCTCGGGGCGGTGCTGGTGGGCGACACCAGCGATTACGGCAATCTGCTGCAACTGGTGCTGAATGCGATCGAACTGCCGGAAAACCCGGATTCGCTGATCCTACCGGCGTATGCGGGCAGCGGTAAACCCTCTATCGGTGTGGATAAGCTGCCGGACAGCGCGCAAATTTGTTCCTGCTTCGATGTCACCAAAGGTGCATTGGTTGCCGCGATTAACAAAGGTTGCCACACAGTAGCGGCGCTGAAGACGGAAACCAAAGCCGGTACCGGCTGCGGCGGCTGTCTCCCGCTGGTGACTCAGGTGCTCAATGCCGAACTGGCGAAACAGGGCATCGAAGTGAACAACAATCTGTGCGAGCACTTTACCTGGTCCCGCCAGGAGCTGTTCCATCTCATCCGCGTGGAAGGCATCAAAACCTTTGAAGAGTTGCTGGCGAGACACGGTAAAGGCTACGGTTGCGAAGTATGTAAACCGACCGTTGGCTCACTCCTGGCTTCCTGCTGGAACGAATATATCCTGAAGTCACAGCATACCCCGCTGCAGGATACCAACGACAACTTCCTGGCCAACCTCCAGAAAGACGGCACCTATTCCGTTATCCCGCGCTCTGCGGGCGGCGAAATCACACCGGAAGGTCTGGTAGCCATCGGCCGTATCGCCCGTGAGTTTAATCTGTACACCAAGATCACCGGCTCTCAGCGTATCGGCCTGTTCGGCGCGCAAAAAGACGATCTGCCGGAAATCTGGCGTCAGTTGATCGACGCAGGCTTCGAAACCGGTCATGCATACGCCAAGGCGCTACGGATGGCAAAAACCTGCGTAGGCAGTACCTGGTGCCGCTACGGCGTAGGCGACAGCGTCGGTTTCGGCGTCGAGCTGGAAAACCGCTACAAAGGTATTCGTACACCGCATAAAATGAAGTTTGGCGTCTCCGGCTGTACCCGCGAATGTGCGGAAGCCCAGGGTAAAGACGTCGGCATCATCGCCACGGAGAAAGGCTGGAACCTTTACGTCTGCGGCAACGGCGGCATGAAGCCACGCCACGCGGATCTGCTGGCAGCGGATCTGGATCGCGAAACGCTGATGAAATATCTCGACCGTTTCATGATGTTCTACATCCGTACGGCCGACAAACTAACCCGTACCGCGCCATGGTTAGATAACCTGGAGGGCGGCATCAATTATCTGAAGTCGGTCATCATCGACGATAAGCTGGGCCTGAACGAGCATCTGGAAGAAGAGATGGCCCGCCTGCGTGAAGCTGTCATCTGCGAGTGGACGGAAACCGTTAACACACCAGCAGCTCAGGTTCGCTTCCGACACTTCATCAACAGCGATAAGCGCGATCCGAACGTCCAGGTGGTCCCTGAGCGTGACCAGCATCGTCCGGCCACGCCCTACGAACGTATCCCGGTAACTCTGGTGGAGGAAAACGCATGAGCCAGTGGAAAAATATCTGCAAACTCGATGACATTCTGCCGGAAACCGGCGTCTGCGCGCTGTCAGGCGATAAACAAGTGGCGATTTTCCGCCCGTATCACGACGACCAGGTGTTTGCAATTAGCAATATCGACCCGTTTTTTGGATCCAGCGTCCTGTCCCGCGGCCTGATCGCCGAGCATCAGGGCGAGCTGTGGGTTGCCAGTCCGCTGAAAAAGCAGCGCTTCCGCCTGCGCGACGGCCTGTGTATGGAAGATGAAAGCCATTCGGTGGCGCACTATGAAGCCCGAGTGAAAGACGGCATCGTGCAGCTACGCGGTTAATCAATTTACGGGAGGCGCAATGCCTCCTTTTTTAATTTCTTTTTTTGTTTTTAATGGGTTACACAAAATCATTTGTGCTGCATCGCCATAGCAGCGCAAAGGATGAAGTGTAAAAGGGATGGCAATCCGTACAGAAGACGCAGCAAAATTTATCGTTATCTGGGGGTGCCTGCTGGCGTTTATCGCTGCAACTCCGTCGCCAACATGACGCTGTTTACCCTTTCCTGGTTTGGTCATCTGCCTACCCCCTCGCCGGAATTGGTCACAATCTGCTTTGGGTAACTCTCGGCAATACTTTGTCCAGTGTTGTGTTCATGGGATTGGGTTATTGGTATGCTACGCCAAAATCGGAGCGTCCCGCTGCGGAAAAAACGAACCAAGCTGAGAGTCTGGCTAGCCAGGCGTAATCAGTGCAGACAGGTTGAATACGGCCAGCACGGAACAACCAGAACATACAGGTAGTATGTGAGGATGATTCGCTACACTCACCCTTCGGGCCGCCCTGAAGGACGTACAAAACTCTGTGAGTTTTCGGCGAGCACTGCCCTGGTTCAAACTAACCAGTAAGATAGCCTGATAGCCAAGGTTCTGAAACTGCTGCCAAAAATTAAGAGGTAATGTCGTGGACCATTTGCCTATATTTTGCCAATTACGCGATCGCGACTGCCTGTTAGTCGGCGGTGGCGATGTTGCTGAGCGTAAAGCTCGCCTGTTACTGGACGCTGGCGCCAGATTAACGGTCAATGCTCTGGATTTCGTGCCGCAATTCCAGGTATGGGCCGATTCGAACATGCTGACCCTGGTACAAGATGAGTTTAATCCTGCCCTGTTGGATAATTGCTGGCTGGCCATTGCCGCTACCGACAATGAAGCGGTCAATCAGCAGGTCAGCGAGTCAGCGGAAGCAAGACGAATATTTTGCAACGTGGTCGACGCTCCTCAGCAAGCCAGTTTTATCATGCCGTCGATTATCGACCGCTCGCCGCTGATGGTTGCCGTCTCATCTGGCGGCACCTCGCCGGTGCTGGCGCGTCTGCTGCGAGAAAAGCTGGAGTCAATCCTGCCGTTACATTTGGGTCAACTGGCCCTCTACGCAGGTCAACTGCGCTCACGGGTGAAGAAACAGTTTGCCACCATCGGCGAGCGCCGACGCTTCTGGGAGAAGCTGTTTGTTAACGACAGGCTGGCGCAGTCGCTGGCCAACGAGGACCGCCAGGCCGTCGCTGATACCACGGAGCAACTGCTGACCGAACCACTGGATCATCGCGGCGAAGTGGTTCTGGTGGGTGCAGGTCCCGGCGATGCCGGGCTGCTAACCCTCAAAGGGCTGCAACAAATACAGCAGGCCGATGTCGTGGTTTATGACCGCCTTGTATCCGACGATATTATGAATCTGGTGCGCCGTGATGCCGACCGGGTCTTCGTTGGTAAACGCTCGGGGTACCATTGCGTACCGCAGGAGGAAATCAACCAGATTCTGCTGCGCGAGGCCCGGAGCGGGAAACGCGTTGTACGACTGAAAGGCGGCGATCCGTTTATCTTTGGTCGCGGCGGTGAAGAGCTGGAAACTTTGTGTCATGCCGGTATTCCGTTCTCCGTCGTACCGGGAATTACTGCGGCCTCCGGCTGCTCCGCCTACTCCGGCATCCCTCTGACCCATCGTGATTTTGCCCAGGGTGTGCGCCTGGTCACCGGACACCTCAAGACCGGCGGTGAGCTGGACTGGGAAAATCTGGCGGTAGAAAAGCAAACCCTGGTGTTCTATATGGGCCTGAATCAGGCCCCCGCGATCAGGGAAAAACTGATTGCCCACGGTATGGCGGCGGACATGCCCGCCGCTATTGTTGAAAACGGTACGGCGATAACTCAGAAGGTTGTTACCGGTACGTTAGGGCAACTGGATATTCTGGCTCAGCAAATGGCCAGCCCGGCGCTGATTATTGTGGGCCGCGTGGTCGGCCTGCGCGCCAGGCTGAACTGGTTCTCAAACCATTAATGACACTGATTTAGCTTAAAACAGCTTACAAATCAAAAAAGCCAGATGCATTGCACCCGGCTTTTTATTGCGCTGCGACAATCAAATTGCTCAGGGCTTAGCGACGAAACCTATCGCTTCGTAGACCGCTTTCAGGGTAACGGAAGCGCGAGCGCTGGCTTTCTCCGCCCCCTCTTTCATTACCTTATTGAGGAAAGCTTCATCACTACGGAATCGATGATAGCGCTCCTGCAGTTCGATCAGCATACCGGAAACGGCTTCTGCCACTTCCCCCTTCAGATGGCCATACATTTTGCCTTCGAAGTGCTGCTCCAGCTCTGGAATGCTCTGGCCGGTAACAGCAGAGAGGATGTCCAGCAGGTTGGAAACGCCCGCTTTGTTCTGGATATCGTAGCGAACAACCGGCGGCTCATCGGAATCAGTCACCGCGCGTTTGATTTTTTTCACTACCGATTTCGGATCTTCCAGCAGGCCGATAACGTTGTTACGGTTATCATCTGACTTGGACATCTTTTTGGTCGGTTCAAGTAGCGACATCACGCGCGCGCCAGACTTCGGAATAAACGGCTCCGGCACTTTAAACACATCGCCGTAGATAGTGTTGAAACGCTGGGCGACATCACGGCTCAGCTCCAGGTGCTGTTTCTGGTCTTCGCCGACCGGCACCTGGTTAGTCTGATACAGCAGAATGTCGGCCGCCATTAGCACCGGGTAGTCAAATAGACCAGCGTTAATGTTTTCCGCATAACGCGATGACTTATCTTTAAACTGGGTCATCCGGCTCAGTTCGCCGAAATAGGTGTAGCAGTTCAGCGCCCAGCCCAGTTGCGCATGCTCCGGCACGTGGGACTGAACAAAAATGGTGCTTTTTTGCGGGTCAATACCGCACGCCAGGTACAGAGCAAGCGTATCCAGCGTGGCCTTACGCAGTTGCTGCGGGTCCTGACGGACGGTAATCGCATGCTGGTCAACGATGCAGTAAATGCAGTGGTAATCGTCCTGCATGTTTACCCACTGACGCAGCGCACCCATGTAGTTGCCAATGGTCAATTCACCTGAG
>DASYFN010000036.1:0-12096 GCA_036498385.1 Klebsiella sp. | reverse complement strand
TCCTTACGGGCAAACCACAGCAAATACTCTTCCGGCACATCGATTAAACGCCGCCCTTTGTATTTACCAAACGGCATTTCCGTATTGGCAATCTCAATAAGCTGCTCTTTATCCATGCGATTCCCCGAGCAGACGCAGCATTTCGTCTTCGTCGATCACCGCAATTCCCAGCTCCTGCGCTTTGGCGAGCTTAGAGCCCGCCGCCTCCCCGGCAATGACCAGGTCGGTTTTCTTCGACACGCTGCCCGCAACCTTCGCTCCCAGCGCAACCAACCGCGCTTTTGCGTCATCACGAGAGAGTTGGCTCAGACTACCGGTCAGAACCACCGTTTTCCCGGCAAATGGGCTATCAATCTCTTCAGCATTGACCACCACCGGCGCTGGCCAGCGGACACCTTCTTTACGCAGTTGAGCAATCACTTCACGGTTGCTCTCTTCGGCAAAGAAATTACGTACATGGGTGGCAACCACAATCCCGACATCAGGCACTTTTTGCAGATCGTCAATTGAAGCCTGTTCCAGCGCTTCAATTGTGCCAAAGTGGGCCGCTAAACCGGCTGCCGTCGCCTCACCGACTTCGCGGATCCCCAGCGCATAAAGAAAACGGGCAAAGGTGGTCTCTTTTGACTTCTCCAGGGCATCTACCACGTTTTGCGCTGACTTAGGCCCCATGCGATCGAGCCCGGTGAGTTTACCCGGCGTCAGCTGGAAGAGATCGGCAGGCGTATGCACGTACTCTTTTTCAACCAGTTGATCGATGATTTTATCGCCCATACCATCAACATCCAGGGCGCGACGGGAGACAAAATGCTTGAGCGCCTCTTTACGCTGGGCGCCGCAGATCAATCCGCCGGTACAGCGCGTGACCACTTCGCCTTCTACACGTTCTACGTCGGAATGACATACCGGACAATGGGTGGGGAACACTATCTCACGCGTCTCTTCGGGACGTTCCGAGAGAACGACGTTTACTACCTGGGGGATAACATCTCCGGCGCGACGAATAACCACCTTATCGCCGATTCGCAGCCCCAGGCGCTCGATTTCATCTGCATTATGCAGCGTCGCGTTGCTGACCAGTACCCCGGCAACATGTACCGGCTCCAGACGCGCAACCGGCGTGATGGCGCCGGTACGTCCAACCTGGAACTCAACGTCGCGAACGAAAGTCATCTGCTCTTGCGCCGGAAACTTGAACGCCACAGCCCAACGCGGCGCGCGGGCCACAAACCCCAGTTGCTCCTGTAATTCCAGCGAATCAACTTTAATGACCACGCCGTCGATATCAAAGCCCAGAGTCGGCCGTTCTTCTTCAACCTTGCGATAGTAAGTAAGCACTTCCTCTGGTGTATGACAGAGTTTTACACGCTCGCTGACGGGCAGCCCCCAGGTCTTAAACTGCTGTAAACGCCCTGAGTGGCTGCCCGGTAATTCGCCGCCTTCCAGCACACCCACGCCGTAGCAAAAGAAAGTGAGTGGACGCTTCGCGGTAATCCGCGGATCGAGCTGGCGTAAAGAACCTGCAGCCGCGTTACGTGGGTTCGCAAACACTTTCCCACCAGTTCGCCGTGCCTCTTCATTGATTTTTTCGAACCCTGCCTGCGGCAGGAACACCTCTCCGCGAACTTCAAGCCGTTGCGGAATATTGTCGCCATGTAGCTTCAGAGGGATAGCGCGAATGGTACGCACGTTGGAGGTGATATCTTCACCGGTCATCCCATCGCCGCGGGTCGCTGCCTGCACCAGCAAGCCGTTTTCATACAGAATACTGACCGCCAGTCCATCCAGCTTGAGTTCACAGCACCAGGTAAGGTCATCGGTATTTTTCAGACGGTCCTGAACGCGCTTATTAAACGCAAGGAAGCTCTCTTCATCGAAAACGTTATCCAGCGACAGCATCGGGACTTCATGGCGAATCTGGCTAAATGAGGCTAAAGGTGCGGCACCGACGCGCTGGGTGGGCGAGTCGGGGGTGATCAGCTCAGGGTGCAGGGCTTCCAGCTCGCGCAGTTCACGCATTAACCGATCGTATTCCGCATCAGGGATTTCCGGCGTATCCATGACATGGTACAGATATTCATGATGGCGAAGCGTGGTTCGCAGTTCAGTCAGTTTTTGTTCGTTCGATTCCATATCACACCATCAATGATAAAAAACCCCCGACGGGCGGGGGTTCAGGATAAGTAGATGAAACACAAGAAGACGAATCAGGCGTTAGCTTCTTTCACTTCACGAATTCGGTCCTGATATTCACGCAACTTTTGCGGCGTCATCATACGACGCTGGTCATCCAGCACTACGCCGCCGACTTCATCGGCGATGTACTGCGCAGACTGCAGCATCAGCTTAAAGTTTTGCAGTTCATCGCCAAAGGACGGAATCTGCATAAAGATAGTCACCCCAGGCGTCATCATATCCGCCATGCTGTCAGGATTGAAGGTGCCTGGCTTAACCATATTAGCCAGGCTGAAGAGCACCTGACCGCTGCCGTCCGGGCTGAGGTGGCGATGGAAGATATTCATATCGCCAAATTTGAAGCCCGCCTGCTGGATGCTGCTGATTAACAGCTCACCATTAAGCTGCGAACCATGATGCGCGGCGACGTTCATCACGATGACTGTCTCCTTACGCTCTTTCGGTTGCGGCGCTGTCGGCTGTGCTTCAGGGGCCGGTGGTTCAGGTACTGGTTGCGGCTGTGGAGCGACAGCAGGTTGTTGCCCCGGCTGTGGCACATGCTGAACGGGTTGCTGAGGCTGCGACGGTTTCTGAGACTGTACTGGCTGCGGCTGCATCACCGGCTGCTGAGGCGGCACGCCGTAATGCGGTTGTTGAACCGGGGCCTGAGCGTGAACAGGTTGTTGCGGCTGCTGCGGTGCACGAACAGGCTCTTCCGGGCGCACAGGTGGCTGTTGCGCCTGACGCTCATAAGGGGGCTGATACTGGTGCTGCGGCTGACGAGATGCTTCCTGCTCCCCATGAACGCCATTTGGCGCATGACTAGCCCGATGAACCCGGACTTCACCAACGCCTTCAACATCGTCATCAAAGTCATCGTCTTCCGACTCTTCGTCGTCGCGAGACTTCATACGTTTCAGTGGGCGATCGCGAAACATTGAGGAACGCTCTTTACGGCTGGTCCAAAAACCGTGCACCAGTAAAGCGATTATGGCGATCGCGCCAACAATGATTAATATCAGACGCAAATCCTGCATCATTATATTCTCTGTTGTTCTAACACCTTGCCACCACGGCAAACATTTACTCACTAAGAGTATTTGTCGATTACCTCAAGTGCAAGTGCGTGTGGGGCTTTCACTACATAAAGATGAACTAAATCGTGCTTTTTGCTGTTTTTTCGAACATTTCCTAACTGGTTATTGTCTGCCAACCCGATAAAATAGCCCGGCATTCAGCCTGGATGTCAAAAAAGGAGCATTACCTGACTATGGTTTCATCATCCGTAACGACCCCGCGCAGTGGCGTCTACTATTTTTCGCAGGGTTGGAAGCTGATCGGGTTGCCGGGGATCCGTCGATACGTATTCCTCCCTTTACTCGTCAACATTGTTCTGATGGGCGGCGCATTCTGGTGGTTATTCACGCGCCTGGATAGTTGGCTCCCTTCTTTGATGAGCCATGTTCCTGAATGGCTGCAATGGCTTAACTATCTGCTGTGGCCAATCGCGGTCATTTCTATTCTGCTTGTCTTCGGCTACTTCTTCTCGACTCTCGCCAACTGGATTGCCGCCCCCTTTAGCGGCCTGCTGGCCGAGCAGCTTGAAGCGCGTCTGACTGGCGCAACGCCTCCGGACGCAGGCGTTTTCGGCATAGTGAAAGATGTGCCGCGCATCATGAAGCGGGAGTGGCAAAAGTTCGCCTGGTATCTCCCGCGGGCTATCGTCCTTTTGATCCTCTACTTCATTCCCGGTATAGGCCAGACTGTTGCCCCTGTGCTGTGGTTCCTGTTTAGCGCCTGGATGCTGGCAATTCAGTACTGCGATTACCCTTTTGATAACCACAAGGTGCCGTTTAAAACGATGCGCCAGGCGCTGCGCACCCGCAAAGTGACCAATATGCAGTTTGGCGCCCTGACCAGCCTGTTTACCATGATCCCGGTACTGAACCTGGTCATCCTGCCTGTCGCCATTTGCGGCGCGACGGCAATGTGGGTCGAGTGTTACCGTGACAAACACGCGATGTGGAAGTAGCGCATAGCTTTCGGAGCGGCTTATACCGCTCCTTATTACTTCTGGCTTGTCATTATTTCTCTTCAGAATATAGATATGCTAAATCCTTACTTCCGCATATTCTTTAAGCGGGTATGCTGAAGCCCTACTCCCAAATTTCATACAGTTAAGGACGGGCCATGAGTAAGATTTTTGAAGATAACTCCCTGACTATCGGCCATACGCCGCTGGTACGACTGAACCGCATCGGTAACGGACGCATCCTGGCAAAGGTAGAATCTCGCAACCCAAGCTTTAGCGTAAAATGCCGCATCGGTGCCAATATGATTTGGGATGCCGAAAAACGCGGCGTACTGAAACCCGGCGTTGAACTGGTTGAGCCGACCAGCGGTAACACCGGTATCGCTCTGGCCTACGTTGCCGCAGCGCGCGGTTATAAACTGACGTTGACGATGCCGGAGACAATGAGCATCGAACGCCGTAAGCTGCTGAAGGCTCTGGGCGCCAATCTGGTGCTGACCGAAGGCGCAAAAGGCATGAAGGGTGCAATCCAGAAAGCCGAAGAAATTGTCGCCAGCAATCCGGAAAAATTCCTTCTGCTGCAGCAGTTCAGCAACCCGGCCAACCCGGAAATTCATGAAAAAACCACCGGCCCGGAAATCTGGGAAGATACCGATGGTCAGGTCGACGTATTCATCTCCGGCGTCGGTACTGGCGGTACGCTGACTGGCGTGAGCCGCTACATCAAAGGTACCAAAGGTAAAAAAGATCTGATTACCGTTGCCGTTGAGCCTACAGATTCCCCGGTTATCGCCCAGGCGCTGGCAGGCGAAGAACTGAAGCCCGGCCCGCACAAAATTCAGGGTATAGGCGCAGGCTTTATTCCCGGCAACCTGGATTTGAAACTGATTGATAAAGTGGTTGCGATCACTAACGAAGAAGCGATTTCCACCGCGCGTCGCCTGATGGAAGAGGAAGGCATTCTGGCCGGGATCTCTTCCGGAGCCGCCGTTGCCGCTGCACTGAAATTGCAGGAGGATGAATCCTTTACCAATAAGAATATTGTGGTTATCCTACCCTCTTCAGGTGAGCGCTATTTAAGCACTGCATTGTTTGCGGATCTCTTTACAGAGAAAGAACTGCAACAGTAATGCCAGCTTGTTAAAATCGTGTAAAAAAGCACCTTTCCAGGTGCTTTTTTGTGGCGCACGTCAAATTTTTACCCCTCCTGGCATTGATTCACTTCGTTGGGTCTGGTATTTAACCAGCACATTTATTTCGATGCGCGAAATTATTCTGTTTTGGATTTCCATAGGCTGAATCGATTTTATGATTTGGTTCAAGTCTTCCTTTAACGGCATAATGTTTAATAACGTGGTAGACGTTAACGGCCTGAAGGTTTCCACAGCAGATTTTCTGCTGCTGGTGCCGGAGCCGGACGCGTGATGCCGGCGCTAACGATACAGGCTAAAGTTTGGCCGTTAGGCTAAACTTTAGGTCCACAACACTAAACCTATAAGTTGGGGAAATATAATGTTCCAGCAAGAAGTTACTATTACCGCTCCGAACGGTCTGCACACCCGCCCTGCTGCTCAGTTTGTTAAAGAAGCAAAAGGCTTCACTTCTGAGATCACTGTAACCTCCAACGGCAAAAGCGCTAGCGCCAAGAGCCTGTTTAAGCTGCAAACTCTGGGCCTGACCCAGGGTACTGTTGTGACTCTCTCAGCCGAAGGCGAAGATGAGCAAAAAGCAGTTGAGCATCTGGTTAAACTGATGGCTGAACTCGAGTAAATTCACGGGTTCTTTTTAATATCAGTCACAAGTAAGGTAGGGTTATGATTTCAGGCATTTTAGCATCCCCGGGTATCGCTTTCGGCAAGGCTCTTCTGCTGAAAGAAGATGAAATTATCATCGACCGGAAGAAAATTTCTGCCGATAAGGTTGATCAGGAAGTTGCACGTTTTCTGAACGGCCGCACCAAGGCCTCCGCCCAGTTGGAGGTCATCAAAACCAAAGCAGGTGAAACTTTCGGTGAAGAAAAAGAAGCCATCTTCGAAGGGCACATCATGCTGCTGGAAGATGAGGAGCTTGAGCAGGAAATCATAGCCCTGATTAAAGATAAGCATATGACTGCCGATGCGGCAGCCAATGAAGTTATCGAAGGTCAGGCTACTGCCCTCGAAGAACTGGACGACGAATACCTGAAAGAGCGTGCAGCTGATGTACGCGACATCGGTAAACGCCTGCTGCGCAACATCCTCGGTCTGGCAATCATCGATCTTAGCGCGATTCAGGATGAAGTCATCCTGGTTGCCGCTGACCTCACGCCATCTGAAACCGCACAGCTAAACCTGAACAAGGTGCTGGGTTTCATTACCGACGCGGGCGGTCGGACTTCCCACACTTCTATCATGGCACGTTCTCTTGAACTTCCGGCCATTGTGGGCACCGGTAGCGTGACTACCCAGGTAAAAAACGGCGATTATCTGATTCTCGATGCGGTGAATAACCAGGTTCTGGTTAACCCGAGCGACCAACAAATCGAAGAACTGCGCAACCTGCAGGCTCAAGTTGCTGAAGAGAAAGCGGAACTGGCTAAGCTGAAAGATCTGCCGGCAATTACGCTGGATGGTCATCAGGTTGAAGTTTGCGCCAACATCGGTACCGTACGCGACGTTGAAGGTGCCGAACGTAACGGCGCAGAAGGCGTTGGTTTGTATCGTACTGAATTCCTGTTTATGGACCGCGACTCGCTGCCAACTGAAGAAGAGCAGTTCGCAGCTTATAAAGCCGTTGCCGAAGCGTGCGGCTCGCAGGCCGTTATCGTCCGCACCATGGACATCGGCGGCGATAAAGAGCTGCCGTACATGAATTTCCCGAAAGAAGAAAACCCGTTCCTTGGCTGGCGCGCCGTGCGCATCGCTATGGATCGCAAAGAAATTCTGCGCGACCAGGTTCGAGCTATCCTGCGCGCCTCTGCTTTCGGTAAACTACGCATCATGTTCCCGATGATCATCTCTGTTGAAGAAGTGCGTGCACTGAAAAAAGAGATCGAAATCTACAAACAGGAACTTAAACTCGAAGGTAAAGCATTTGATGAAGCAATTGAGATCGGCGTAATGGTAGAAACCCCTGCCGCTGCGACTATTGCTCATCACTTAGCCAAAGAAGTTGATTTCTTTAGTATCGGTACCAATGATTTAACGCAGTATACTCTGGCAGTTGACCGTGGTAATGATATGATTTCACATCTTTACCAGCCAATGTCCCCGTCCGTCCTGACGCTGATTAAGCAAGTTATTGATGCTTCTCATGCAGAAGGCAAATGGACTGGCATGTGCGGTGAGCTTGCGGGCGATGAACGTGCTACACTTCTGTTGCTGGGTATGGGTCTGGACGAGTTCTCTATGAGCGCCATTTCCATCCCGCGCATTAAGAAGATTATTCGTAACACGAACTTCGAAGATGCGAAAGTATTAGCAGAGCAGGCTCTTGCTCAACCGACAACGGACGAGTTAATGATGCTGGTTAACAAGTTCATTGAAGAAAAAACAATCTGCTAATTCACGAGATGCGCGGCCCAAATTACTGCTTAGGAGAAGATCATGGGTTTGTTCGATAAATTGAAATCTCTGGTTTCTGATGATAAAAAAGACACCGGAACTATTGAGATTGTTGCCCCGCTCTCTGGCGAGATCGTCAACATTGAAGACGTGCCGGATGTAGTTTTTGCGGAAAAAATTGTGGGTGATGGCATTGCTATTAAACCTACTGGCAACAAAATGGTTGCGCCGGTAGATGGTACCATCGGTAAAATTTTTGAAACCAACCATGCGTTTTCAATTGAATCTGATAGCGGCATTGAACTGTTCGTTCACTTCGGTATTGATACCGTTGAACTGAAAGGCGAAGGCTTCAAACGTATCGCTGAAGAAGGCCAGCGTGTGAAAGTCGGCGACCCGGTTATCGAATTCGATCTGCCGCTACTGGAAGAGAAAGCCAAGTCTACCCTGACTCCGGTTGTCATCTCCAACATGGATGAGATCAAAGAGCTGATCAAACTGTCCGGTAGCGTAACTGTGGGTGAAACGCCGGTTATTCGCATCAAGAAATAATTCTTGTCGCAGAAAAATGGCGCCTCTCAGGGCGCCATTTTTTATCACACAGGTTTCAACGACCGATGGCCCGGCATATTCCCTCCCCTGACGGCGGAAGAATGAGTTCATCGCAACCCTGCTGAACGGTCCAGGTCATGACAGCCAGTACCCGCCGTGCGGCGGCATTGACCGCATCGCCCAGCGGTATCCCGCTCACCAGACCACTCACCAACTCAGCGCAAAAAAGATCGCCCGTTCCCTTAAGGTCGGTTTCAACACGCGGATGCTCCACCACTGCAACCGACTCTGCGTTCACCACCAGCACGCTGATCGAAGCGTTATCCGCTGCCGGTGCGCTGGTGATAACCACCCATTTCAGTGAATCAGACAGCAGAGTGCGGGCGGCGATAATCGCCTCTTGCTTATTAGAGCAGGGCAGTCCACTTAAAATCTCCAGCTCAAACAAATTTGGCGTGATCCCCTGTGCCAACGGTAGCAAATACGTGCGATAAGCTTCAGAAATTCCGGCCTTCACGTAGACGCCGCTATCCACATCGCCAATAACCGGGTCGACCAGGATACATAACTCAGGATGCTGCTCACGGATCCGCCGCAGCCATTTCGCCAGATGCGCAATCTGCTCTGCACTGCCCATATAGCCGGTGGTTATCGCCCGCAGTTCACGGAGGGCGTCACGCTCTTCCAGCGCCTGTAAATAACCAATAAACCACTCTTCCGGGATTACTCCGCCATACCAGGTATCATAATGCGGGGTATTGCTGAACAGCACCGTCGGCACCGCCATCACCCGCAGGCCATGCTGCTTGATCGCGGGTATTGCAATGCTGTTCCCTACGCTCCCGTAGACCACTTGTGATTGTACGGCCACGATATCGACCTGAAGCGCCCGACTTTTATCATGGAAGAGCACTGACTGTATCTCACTATCCTGCCCCATAGACTTCTCCTCTCACTGGACAGCGGGCTGACGCCTTACTATTATCGTCATATGCTAAAATTCATTTTGTCATAGGTCAATAATGATCGACGGAAAAACAGCCAGCGAAATCTTCGACAGTATACGTCAGCACGTTACCAGCGGCATTTTGCCAGCAGGCGAAACGTTGCCGTCGGTGCGTGAACTGGCGTTACAGCTTAATGTTAACCGCAATACCGTCGCAGCAGCTTACAAACGGCTGGTCACCTCCGGGCTGGCGCAAAGTCAGGGTCGCAATGGTACGATGATCAAAGGTTCGTCAGCGCCTGGAGCGCTGGAAGGCGGCAATCCACATACGCCGCTCACCGATCTTTCCGGCGGTAATCCTGACCCAACGCGCCTGCCTCATCTGAACCGCTACTTCGCGCAACTGAAGCCTGATCATCGACTTTATGGCGATGCACCTGTCTCCCCAGGATTAAAACACTGGGCCACACAGTGGATGCAGAGCACCCTTCCTGACACAGGCGAAATTACAATCACCAGCGGCGCAATTGATGCCATTGAGCGCCTGCTGAACGCCCACCTACTGCCGGGCGATAGCGTGGCGGTAGAAGATCCCTGTTTTTTAAGTAGCATCAATATGCTGCGATACGCCGGATTTAGCGCCAGCCCGGTGGGGGTTGATAACGAGGGTATGCTGCCAGAAATACTGGAACACGCGTTGAGCAAAGGCGCACGTGCCGTGATTATTACGCCGCGCGCGCATAATCCAACGGGATGCAGCTTGAGTGCAGCGCGCGCCGCAGCGTTACAAGAGATCCTCGCACATTATCCGCAGGTTCTGGTGATTGTCGACGATCACTTTGCCCTGCTCTCATCATCGGCATGGCAACCCGTGATTGCCGTAGAAACACGACGCTGGGCAGTCGTTCGCTCTATGTCAAAAGCGCTGGGGCCGGATCTGCGCCTGGCTATCGTCGCCAGCGATACCGCAACGTCAGCAAGATTGCGGCTGCGGCTTAACTCCGGCAGCCAGTGGGTTAGCCATCTGTTACAGGATTTAGTCCATGCCTGCCTCAGTGATGAGGAATATCAGCACAGGCTGGCACAGAATCGATTGTTCTATGCTTCTCAGCAGCAAAAACTGGCTAGCGCATTACAACAATATGGTCATACCGTTCCCCCTGGCGATGGTCTGAATATGTGGCTTCCGTTGGAAAACCACAGCC
Organism: Klebsiella sp.; assembly: GCA_036498385.1. Lineage (GTDB taxonomy): Bacteria > Pseudomonadota > Gammaproteobacteria > Enterobacterales > Enterobacteriaceae > Klebsiella. The sequence continues at coordinate 1,644 of DASYFN010000036.1, read as the reverse complement.
AGGCGCTGGCTTTTATGCTGGCAAAATCAGGCTGGCTGGTACGCGAAGGTGAAGCCTTTGGTGTTAGCATGCCTGCGCACGGCCTGCGCATTACCCTGTCGACCTTAAGCGATAACGATATCAACAAACTGGCAACTGATATCCATCAGGCGCTGGAAGAGGTCAAAGGGAAACGCTTTATTCGCTCTCATGCCCCAATGCGCGAATGAGATTACCCGCAGATGAATGAAAAGCTCTGGCTGTTGCTGGATAAACTGACCCAGGCGCATTCACAAAAAAGTACTACCAGCAGTGCAACTAAACGCAACATTAAAAGTCAGATAAGCACGATGGATTATTACCTGAAAGGATATATTGATGAAAAAAGTCGCATATACCCTGTTTGCACTCCTGATGACGCTTCCGGCATGGGCAAAGCTCAACGCGCACGAAGAAGCGCGTATCAACGCCATGCTTGATGCGCTGTCGCAGAAAAAAGATTTAGTCTTTGTGCGCAATGGCGATGCGCATAACTGCGAAGAGGCGGTTTCCCACCTGCGCCTGAAACTCGGCAATACCCGCAATCGTATTGATACCGCAGAGCAGTTCATTGACAAGGTGGCCTCCTCATCATCCATTACCGGTAAACCTTATATCGTCAGGATCCCCGGCAACAGCGATGAAAATGCCCGGCCTTATCTGCATGCGTTGATCACAGAAACAGATAAGACGCTTAAACACCAGTAGTCACTATCCCACCAGGCGTTATTGTCACAGGCTGTTTGAACACGGACAGCGCTTCAAGCCCGGAGCGTACACAAACTACGTGAGGGTTGCACCTGGATAACATACGAATGACACACAGGTGGAAAGCTCCGTTTTTCTGTTATCTATAGCCTGAATAATTCGAGTTACTTAAAGGCGGCAAAGGAGTGACAAATTCGTCAGGAACAGTTTTGAACGCCGTCTGCCGGCGGCCCATAAGGGCGAGAGGCTCATGGATGAACTGAGTCACAAAGCCAACGCACATGCAATTTGAAGTATGACGGGTATACAACGCTAAATCCCCGCTCCCTGGGAGAAGTGCTCTTCACTAAAAACGCCGGTAGAGAGGTAACGATCGCCGCGATCGCAGATAATGGCGACCACCACCGCGCCGGGGTTTTCGCGCGCAATACGTAATGCACCAGCTACCGCGCCGCCGGAACTGACACCGCAGAAAATCCCCTCGCGTACCGCCAGCATCCGCATAGTGTGCTCTGCATCCCGCTGGTGAATATCCAGTACCACGTCCACCAGTTGCGCATTAAAAATACCCGGCATATATTCGGCAGGCCAGCGGCGGATCCCCGGAATACTGCTCCCCTCTTCCGGCTGCAGCCCAATGATACTCACCACTTTATCCTGCTCGCGCAGAAAGCGGGAAACACCGGTAATGGTGCCGGTGGTGCCCATACTGGAGACAAAATGGGTGATCCGCCCGTCGGTCTGCCGCCATATTTCCGGCCCGGTAGTGGTGTAGTGCGCGTATGGATTATCCGGATTGTTGAACTGATCGAGCAGTTTACCTTCGCCGCGCTGAGCCATTTCAAGCGCCAGATCGCGCGCCCCTTCCATCCCCTGCGCTTTCGTGACCAGAATCAGCTCTGCGCCATAGGCACGCAT
>DASYFN010000035.1:0-4305 GCA_036498385.1 Klebsiella sp. | reverse complement strand
GCGATATACCGGAGGGCAAAAACGATTACGCTCATTGTCGATAACTACGTCATCCACAAAAGCCGTGAAACGTTGCGCTGGCTGAAAGCAAACCCAAAGTTCAGGGTGATTTATCAGCCGGTTTACTCGCCGTGGGTCAATCATGTTGAACGGTTGTGGCAGGCGCTTCATGAAACAATAACCCGCAATCACCAGTGTCGTTCAATGTGGCAACTGTTGAAAAAGATTCGTCACTTTATGGATACCGTCAGCCCATTCCCCGGTGGAAAACATGGGCTGGCTAAAGTGTAGCGGTATTAGGATCAGTTATTTAAATGCTCAAATCTGACAATGGCTTATTATAAGCACGTAAAAGTTAATGAATTTTTAATAAAAGGTGGTTATGTTTACGGCGTCACCGTTTCCTTAAGGGTTTTCCATGCGCGATAAATATTCTGGCCTGCAAATAGGCATTCACTGGCTGGTCTTTCTTTTAGTGATTGGTGCTTACGCGGCGATGGAGCTGCGGGGGTTTTTCCCTCGCAGCGCGCGGCCAGTCATCAATATGATTCACGTTTCCTGCGGTATGTCTATTTTTGTCCTGATGGTGGTGCGTCTGTTAGTACGCCTGAAATCCCCGGCGCCGCCGATTGTGCCCAAACCATCGCCGATGATGACCGGCTTTGCGCATCTGGGGCATCTGGTTATCTATCTGTTGTTTATCGCGCTGCCGGCGATCGGCATGGTAATGATGTACTATCGCGGCACCCCATGGTTTGCTTTTGGCCTGGCCTTGCCGTACGCGGCGGAAAGCAACTTTGAGCGGGTGGATACACTGAAAGAGTGGCACGAGCTGCTGGCCAATACCGGCTACTTTGTCATCGGCCTGCACGCGCTGGCGTCGCTAATGCATCATTACTTATGGAAAGATAATACGCTGCTGCGCATGATGCCGCGCAAGCGCTAAAATGCTTCAGACCCGCTTCGGCGGGTTTTTTGTCTCGTTCATCTTCATTGTGATAAAAATGTTATCAAAAATAAAAAAAAGAGAAGGGGATTAATGTCAGACTTGCCATAGCAGAAGAGGCCCCGGCACTATTGAGTATTCACAATCAGGCGATTCGCCACGGCTGCCGGGAAGCGATACCCCGGAAATCCTGCAAGCCTGGTTCCCAATAGCATGCCTGAAGGTTACCGCTATGCGGTGATCAACAACCTAAAATAAAGTCACTATGAGGAAGAGAGATATGAAATCACGTGCAGCCGTCGCGTTTGGTCCTGGCCAGCCGTTGAAAATCGTTGAGATTGACGTTGCACCGCCGAAAAAAGGCGAAGTGCTGGTCAAAATCACGCATACCGGCGTATGCCATACCGATGCCTTCACCCTCTCTGGTGACGACCCGGAAGGCGTCTTCCCGGCAGTGTTGGGTCATGAAGGCGGCGGTATTGTCGTGGAAGTTGGCGAAGGCGTGACCAGCCTGCAACCGGGCGACCATGTTATTCCTTTGTACACCGCCGAATGCCGTGAGTGTAAGTTTTGTAAATCAGGCAAAACCAACCTCTGTCAGGCGGTTCGCGCCACCCAGGGTAAAGGTTTGATGCCGGACGGCACCACCCGTTTCTCTTACAACGGTGAACCGATTTACCACTATATGGGCACCAGCACCTTCAGCGAATATACCGTGGTGGCCGAAATTTCGCTGGCGAAAGTTAATCCGCAGGCGCCGCTGGACAAAGTATGTCTGCTGGGCTGTGGCGTCACTACTGGCATCGGCGCGGTTCACAATACGGCGAAAGTGAAAGAGGGCGATACCGTCGCGGTCTTCGGGCTTGGCGGGATCGGCCTCGCGGTTATCCAGGGAGCAGTACAAGCGAAAGCCGGGCGCATTCTGGCGATTGATACCAACCCGGAAAAATTCACTCTTGCCAAAGAAATGGGCGCGACCGATTTTATCAACCCGAATGACTATGATAAGCCGGTTCAGGATGTGATTGTTGAACTGACCGACGGTGGCGTTGACTTCAGCTTTGAGTGCATCGGCAATGTCAACGTGATGCGCGCGGCGCTGGAGTGTTGTCACAAAGGTTGGGGCGAAAGCGTGATCATCGGTGTCGCTGGCGCTGGCCAGGAGATTAAAACGCGTCCATTCCAACTGGTGACCGGACGCGTGTGGCGCGGCTCCGCCTTCGGTGGAGTGAAAGGGCGTACTCAGTTGCCGGGCATGGTTGAAGAGGCGATGGCAGGCAAAATCCGCCTCGACCCGTTTATTACCCACCGTATGCCGCTGGATCGGATCAACGAAGCCTTTGATCTGATGCATGAAGGTAAATCAATTCGTACCGTTATTCATTTTGGCGAGAATTGATTTTTCAGGCGAAAAATAACCCGGGCATGCCGGGTTATTGTTAAACAGGGATGACTCCTGTCGCAGATTATTATCATCATTATCAGACGGGCATTGATTTACGAATGGCGCTGAGTAGGGTTTGCGCACCCGCAGTGAGCGTGGCGTCCACGCGGGTCAAAATACCTATAGGTTCGCCAGCCCCCTGCGTAGCCACCGGCAGTGCGGCCAGCAGCCCGCGGCGCAGGTCGTCTTTGACCGCACCGGAGGGGACGAACCACACGTAGTCGTAATCGACGGTCAACTGGCGCGATAGCGAGGCCGACAGCGTTTCGATGCAGCCAGACGGGATTTTGCAGCCCTGGCTTTGCAGCAGGGTTTCGGCGTTCTGGCGCGGCAGCGTACCTTTTGGCGAGACCACTACCGGCCACTCGATGACCCGACTCAGCGTGACGGTTTCTTGCAGCAGCGGGTGCCCCGGACGAACCACCAGCTTCAGGGATTCAAGAAACAACAGTTCATAGTTCAAACCGCTCATCAACTCCGGATCGGACATCCGTCCGATACCGATATCGATTTCTCCCGATTTTAGCCCCGCCAGCAGCATGGTGTTATTCATGGTAGCAACCTGCAGAGTGATGTCTTTTTGTTGCTGATGAAACTGGCCAATCACCGAGGGCAAAATCCCCAGTGCGGCGGTGGGGAGCGCCCCGATACGCACAATATCGCTGTTGAGACCTTCTTTACGGTTTAGCGCCTGTCCTGCGGTATTGAGCGCGTCGAGCACTTTAACCGCATGGGTGAGAAACTGTTCGCCGACCAGCGTGAGCTGTGCGCCCAGGCGTCCACGCTCAAACAGCCGCGTGCCGGTGAGTTGTTCCAGTTCGTTCAGCGTTTTGGATAAGGCTGGTTGACTAAGATTTAAGGTTTCAGCCGCGCGCCCAAGAGTTCCCTGTTGAGCGACAGCCACGAAGGTATGTAGATGGCGCAAGCGAATGCGCTGACTGAAAAGACCATTTTTTTGCATAATCAATGTTAAAAACAGAGGCGTACCAGTGACAAGTAAGGTTGTTTAAAATTGTTAACTTGGTGGCAAAATATAATTAACATTATATCTTATTATTTTACAACTTGATCGTGTTGAGAGTGTCATACAACGACGCCCTGACCAACAGGGGTGGGAAAGGGAAGAAAAAACTCAGATATCGAAATAGTTGTAATGTCGCCATAAACAGTTTGTGTAAATATTTTGTTAATTTAAAGTGAAATTAAAGGGTGTTAAACATAACGAGCGGTTATAAAATATTCAGGTAAAAAGAAACCGGCCAGCTACCCGCATCACAGTTTGTAAATTCTTCCTGCCGTCTTCAGACAGCTTTCCTACACTCCAGGGAGAATGCACTGGAGGTAAGACATCATGGCGAACACCATCACGGCTGATGAGATTCGGGAAAGCTTTTCGCAGGCGATGTCGGCGATGTACCAGCAGGAAGTTCCGCAGTACGGGACGTTACTGGAGCTGGTGGCCGACGTTAATCTGGCCATACTGGAGAATAACCCGACGTTGCACGAACAACTGGCTAACGCCGATGAGCTGGCGCGGCTGAATGTTGAACGCCACGGCGCGATCCGCGTCGGTACGGCGGAGGAACTGGCGACCTTGCGTCGCATGTTTGCCATTATGGGAATGTATCCCGTCAGCTATTACGATCTGTCGCAGGCTGGAGTACCGGTTCACTCCACCGCATTTCGCCCCGTTGATGATGCGGCGCTGGCGCGCAACCCATTTCGCATTTTTACCTCGCTTTTACGCCTTGAGCTTATCGCCAATGACGTGTTGCGTAAGCGGGCGGCGCAAATCCTTTCCCGACGCGATATCTTCACGCAGCGCTGTCGTGAACTGATTACGCTTCATGAACAGAAGGGGGAATTCACCTCCGTGCAAGCTCGTGAGTTTGTGCAACAGGCGCTGGAAACCTTT
>DASYFN010000034.1:0-9490 GCA_036498385.1 Klebsiella sp. | reverse complement strand
GCGTACGGTATGCCCCAGACGAGTGAGCTCGCGGGCCCAGTAATGGGAAGAACCACAGGCTTCAATACCGATAAGGCAAGGGGAAGCTGAGTAAAAAAGCCGTCATGCGGTCACGACGCAGGGTTTTACGCAGGACAACATATTCATGGTGATCCACGGCATGTATCTGGAAGATATTTTTCACCAGGTCGAGACCAATACGTTTAATATTCATGATGGACACCTCCTCCGGGACTCTGAAGTTAACACCTCAGTCTGGCACTTTGATGCCGTAAGGTGGGAGGTGTCCATCACATCGGGCTACCGCTTACCCGCGACTCCGAGGGGTTACTCCGGCAGCGTCCAGTCGCCATCGCCGAGCGGGCGCTGCATAATCAGGGTGTCCCGCCAGTCGCCCATCTTATAGCCGACGCTGCGCAACTGACCCGCCACGCTAAAACCGAACTTCTTATGAATCGCGATTGACCCGACATTACTGTGGCCGTCGCCGATAATCGCCAGCATTTGTCGCCACGGCCCCTGTTCACATTTCTCAATTAACCGGGAGAGCAGAGCGCTGCCGATGCCGCGTCCACCCATTCCCGCCTCAACGTAAATTGACTCTTCGAGGGTGTAACGATAGGCCGGACGCGGGCGGTAAAAGGTGGCGTAGCAGTAGCCGACAATGGTTCCACGCCACAGGGCAACCAGCCATGGCAGCCCGCTGTCGCGCACGGTTTTGATACGCTTGCGCATCTCATCGACAGTCGGCGGGATCTCTTCAAAAGAGGCGCGTCCATTGAGTACGTGCCAGACATACAGCGCGGCGATGGCGTGAGCGTCATCGGGCAGCGCTTCGCGGATTTCTAAGTCAGCGTCGTGTAACTTATCCACTGCGGACATGTTAGGTTCCTTAAGAACGGGTTTGCCGGAGAGCAGATTTCTCCGGCGTGCAGCGTAATACAGAAGCCCCGCGGCTGAACAGCCCCTGGTGCGGATTATTGCGGGTCGGCCGTGTTTGCCGTTTTACCTTGCGCTTCGCCCCAGTATTTTTGCTTACTGGTCTTGCCGATCCCCGGGTTCATGCTGTTGGTTGGATCGTTTTCCCGATAGAAGCGTTTTAAGCTTTCCGGCGCTTCATACAAATGGCCCACGTTATGTTCGGCCGGATACTGAGCGCCGCGCTCCTTCAGCAGGGCCAGCATTTTCTCTTTCAGTTCGTGGACATCGACGCCTTTTTTCACGATATAATCCTGATGGAAAACGTGGCACATAAAGTGACCGTAATAGAGCTTATGCACCAGTTGGCTATCAATGTCGGCGGGAAGATGCTCAAACCATTCGGTATCGTTACGGCGCAGGGCGATGTCCAGCGCCAGAATATCTTCCACTTCATCCGCGTGAACCGCCTGGTAGCGGATCGCCGCGCCCGCGGCGGCAAAGCGGTGCAGGAAGGCTTTGCTGCCTTCTTCCGCAGTGCACACGAAAAAATCCCCTTCGGCGTTGTGGAAATATTCCCCCAGCCAGGCCTGGGCTTCTTCAATGCCATCGCCCGCCATCTTCAGCAGCAGATGGTGTTCGTATTTATCACGCCAGCTCTTCATTCGCTCCGGCAGGTGCGCCGGGAAGACGTGCCCCAGCTTTTGCATAAAGCGGTCGGTGAAGTGCGGCTTAAACAGCGACACTTTTTCCAGCATCGCATCGGTACGGCCCTTCATGGTGAAGAAGAACGGCATTTTATCGGTACCGAGTTTGTCGATCATCAGAAAGGTATCTTTCCCGTACTGCTCGGCGATGTCGTAAATATCACGGTGCATGTATTCGCCCGCCACCGGCAGATGGTTGAACTCGGCGAGAATATGGCGGCGAATTTCGGTCAGCACTTCCGGGCGATTGGTACCAATATAAAATACCTGCTGGCGTTTTTCCGCCGGGAAGGTATCGAGGCGCACGGCGAACACCGCCAGCTTGCCTGCGCAGCCTGAAGATTCAAACAGGCGGTCCGGATCGGCGTTGTAGCGCGCTGGGGTATCGGCATTCACGTCGCGCACGCGGGTGACGTAATCATGATCGTGAGCGTGACGGCCATCATGGCGAACATCCTCATCTGTAACCCGCTCGTCGTCGAGGCGGCTGAGGATCTGCTCCGGCGTGGTGCCGAGGTCGATGCCGAGGTGGTTCACCAGACTCAGCTTGCCGTTTTCATCAATTTGCGCATATAGCGACATTTCGGTGTACGCCGGGCCGCGCTGTACCAGCGAGCCGCCGGAGTTGTTGCAGATCCCGCCGACCACCGACGCACCGATGCAGGATGAACCTATGACTGAATGCGGTTCGCGACCCAGCGGCTTCAGCGCTTTTTCCAGCGAATAGAGGGTGGTGCCGGGCCAGGCCAGCACCTGCTCGCCTTTATCCAGCAGATGCAGTTTGTCCAGGCGCAGGGTGCTGATAATAACGATGTCGCGGTCATAATCATTGCCGTTCGGCGTTGAGCCTTCGGTCAGGCCGGTATTTGCCGCCTGCATGAGAATGATTTTGTCAGCGGTGACGCAGGCGTTCAGCACGCGCCACAGTTCCAGCAACGTAGCGGGAAAGACCACCGCCAGCGCTTCACCCTGGCCGGAGCGAAAGCCTTTACGATAGCGCTGGGTTTTGGCCGGGTCGGTGAGCAGATGGGAAGAACCGACCAGGCGGGTCAGCTCAGCCAGAAAAGCGTTGTTATTGGTTATTGCAGATGACATGTTCCACTCCTTGTGGTGGTACAAATTTTCAAAAAATAAGAATAGCGCTTTGTATGACAATTTGATGTATCAATGTTTCGAAAAATCAGAGAAGAACACGCGCTTTCTACAGGCGTCTCGTTTATGTTTATGGCAGACTTCGATTTTTGCTATCTTTTCGCCGATCTGGCCGACTGGAACAATGAGGGATAAAAATGAAATGGCTTTGCACTGTAAGCGTCGCGGTGAGTCTGGCGCTGCAACCCGCGCTGGCGGATGAGTTGTTCGGCAATCATCCCTTAACGCCGCAGGCGCGGGATGCGTTTGTGACGGAACTGCTGACTAAAATGACGGTGGATGAAAAAATCGGTCAGTTGCGCTTAATTAGCGTCGGTCCGGATAACCCGAAAGAAGCCATCCGCGAAATGATTAAAGAGGGTCAGGTGGGGGCAATTTTTAACACTGTAACCCGCCATGACATCCGTATTATGCAGGATCAGGTAATGGAATTAAGCCGCCTGAAAATCCCGCTGTTTTTCGCCTATGACGTGCTCCACGGTCAGCGTACCGTCTTCCCGATTAGTCTTGGTCTGGCCTCCTCTTTTAACCTCGACGCGGTCAATACCGTCGGGCGAGTATCGGCCTGGGAAGCAGCCGACGATGGCCTGAACATGACCTGGGCGCCGATGGTCGACGTCTCCCGTGATCCACGCTGGGGCCGTGCCTCAGAAGGCTTCGGGGAAGATACCTACCTGACCACCGTGATGGGCAGGGCGATGGTGGAGTCGATGCAGGGTAAAAGCCCGGCGGATCGCTACTCGGTAATGACCAGCGTCAAGCACTTTGCCGCCTACGGCGCGGTCGAAGGTGGTAAAGAGTACAACACTGTCGATATGAGCCCGCAACGCCTGTTCAACGACTATATGCCGCCGTACAAAGCGGGGCTGGATGCGGGCAGCGGCGCGGTCATGGTGGCGCTCAACTCGCTTAATGGCACCCCGGCGACTTCCGACCCCTGGCTGCTGAAGGAGGTGCTGCGCGATCAGTGGGGCTTTAAAGGCATCACCGTGTCCGACCACGGAGCCATTAAGGAACTGATTAAACACGGCGTGGCGTCGGACCCGGAGGATGCGGTACGTGTGGCGCTGAAGTCCGGCATCAACATGAGCATGAGCGATGAATACTACAGCAAATATCTGCCTGAGCTGGTGAAGTCCGGCAAGGTGACGATGACGGAACTGGATGATGCGACCCGCCACGTGCTGAATGTCAAATACGATATGGGTCTGTTTAACGATCCGTATAGCCACCTGGGGCCGAAAGATTCCGATCCGCAGGATACCAACGCCGAAAGCCGCCTGCATCGTAAAGAAGCGCGCGAAGTGGCGCGCGAAAGCCTGGTGCTGCTGAAAAACCGTCTCGACACGCTGCCGCTGAAAAAATCGGGCACTATCGCGGTGATCGGTGCTCTGGCCGACAGCAAGCGCGACATGATGGGCAGTTGGTCAGCGGCAGGGGTTGCCGATCAGTCGGTGACCGTGCTGGCCGGTATGCATAACGCGCTGGGTGATAAAGGCAAGATAATCTATGCCAAAGGCGCCAACGTCACTGACGATAAAGGTATCGTCGACTTCCTTAATCTGTACGAGAAAGCGGTGCAGGTTGACCCGCGCTCGCCGCAGGAGATGATTGACGAAGCGGTGGCGGTGGCGAAGCAGTCCGACGTGGTGGTTGCCGTGGTGGGCGAAGCGCAGGGCATGGCCCACGAAGCCTCCAGCCGCACTGATATCACTCTGCCGCAAAGCCAGCGCGACCTGATTAGCGCGCTGAAAGCAACCGGCAAACCGCTGGTGCTGGTGCTGATGAACGGCCGTCCTCTGGCACTGGTGAAGGAGGATCAACAAGCTGATGCCATACTCGAAACCTGGTTCGCCGGTACCGAAGGCGGCAACGCCATTGCCGATGTGCTGTTCGGCGATTATAACCCGTCGGGCAAGCTGCCGATGTCTTTCCCGCGCTCGGTCGGACAAATCCCCACCTACTACAGCCATCTCAACACCGGTCGTCCGTACAATGCGGATAAGCCGAACAAGTACACCTCGCGCTACTTTGACGAGGCCAACGGCCCGCTCTATCCGTTTGGCTACGGCCTGAGCTACACCACCTTCAGCGTTTCCGACGTGAAAATGTCGGCACCGACCCTGCAGCGTGATGGCAGCGTGACCGCCAGCGTGGAGGTGACCAATACTGGCAAGCGCGAAGGGGCGACGGTGATTCAGCTTTATCTGCAGGATGTCACCGCTTCCATGAGCCGTCCGGTGAAAATGCTGCGCGGCTTTAAGAAGGTGACCCTCAAGCCGGGCGAGACGCAAACCGTCAGCTTCCCGATTGACATCGAGGCGCTGAAGTTCTGGAACCAGCAGATGAAGTACGACGCCGAGCCGGGTAAATTCAACGTTTTTGTCGGCGTCGATTCCGCCCGCGTGAAGCAGAGCGAGTTCGAGCTGCTGTAATACCGATTTGTAGCCTGGGTATGGCGTCAGCCGCAACCCGGGGACACGCTTTCCCCTATCTCAAAGGCCGAATATTCGGCCTTTTCTTTTTCCGCTCTGCCCCAAATGAACTACGCTTTTCTCTTAAGCTCCTGTAAATGGAGCGCAAATTAAAGAGGGATACGGGGATGATAAAGGCAAATATTTGCTCAGGTGCGCTGGTGCTCATGGCCCTGATAAGCCTGCCGCTGCAGGCAGCGGAGCCGGTTAAGGTCGGCTCAAAAATCGACACCGAAGGGGCGCTGCTCGGCAATATTATTTTGCAGGTACTGGAAAGTCATGGGGTCAAAACCGTTAATAAAATCCAGCTCGGCACCACGCCGGTAGTGCGCGGGGCGATAACCGACGGTGAACTGGACATCTACCCGGAATATACCGGCAACGGCGCTTTCTTCTTCAAAGAGGAAAATGACCCGGCCTGGAAAAATGCCCGCCAGGGATACGAGAAAGTCAAAAAGCTGGACGCGGAAAAGAATAAGCTCGTCTGGCTCACCCCGGCTCCGGCCAACAACACCTGGACCATCGCCGTTCGTCAGGACCTGGCGGAGAAGAATAACCTTGCCTCATTAAGCGATCTTGCCAGCTATCTGCAAAAGGGCGGTGACTTTAAGCTGGCTGCCTCGGCGGAATTTATTGAACGCCCGGACGCGCTTCCTGCGTTTGAAAAAGCCTACGACTTTACGCTCAAACAAAACCAGTTGCTGTCGCTGGCGGGCGGCGATACGGCAGTAACCATCAAAGCGGCGGCGCAGAAAACCTCTGGCGTGAATGCGGCGATGGCCTACGGTACCGATGGCCCGGTCGCCGCACTGGGTCTGCAAACCCTGAGCGACCCGAAGGGCGTGCAGCCGATTTATGCACCAGCCCCGGTCGTGCGTGAAGCGGTATTAAAGGAATATCCGCAGATAGCCGAATGGCTACAGCCAGTATTTGCCAGTCTTGATGAAAAAACGCTGCAAAAGCTGAACGCCAGCATTGCGGTAGAGGGCCTGGATGCGAAAAAAGTCGCCGCTGACTATTTGCAACAAAAAAGGCTGCTCAAGTAGAGCGCGCGTGACGATTCGTTGCTGCAACCGTGTTGCGCTGCTGCTGGCATTGCTACTGCTGCTGGTGATGGCGCTGCCGTTTATCAATTATGCCCCTAACCGGCTGTTATCCGGCGAGGGGCGCTGGCTATGGCAGATCTGGCCGTGGCTAACGGGCGTACAGGCGGCGATAGCGCTGCTGATTGCCCTGTTGTGCTGGCGCCCAGGACGTCTCCCGCTACTGTTTATCTTCCTGCTGGCGGATCTGCTGCTGCCTCTGTTGCTTTGGGGGGCCGGCAGGGCGGCGGTGCAACTGGCTCAGAGTGGCTCGCCGTTGGTCCGTACCTCGCCGGGTAGCGGACTGTGGCTGGCGCTGACGCTCTGCCTGCTTATCGCCAGCGATGCCATTCGCCGCCTGACGTCCCGTGCCCTGTGGCGCTGGCTGCTGAATGCGCAAATCTGGCTGCTGCCCGCACTGCTGTTGGGGCTGGGTACTCTCGACGACCTCTCTTTGCTGAAAGAGTATTTCAATCGCCGCGACGTTTTCGACGATGCGCTGTCTCAGCATTTGATCCTGCTGTTCGGCACCCTGCTGCCGGGGCTGTTGATTGGACTACCCGTTGGCGTTTGGCTCTGGCGGTATCCCCGCTGGCAATCGCCGGTTTTTGCCGTTCTTAACGTGATTCAGACCATTCCCTCCGTTGCTCTGTTTGGCTTGCTTATCGCGCCGCTGGCCGGGCTGGCGCGCCAGTTTCCGTCACTGGCGCAGCTCGGTGTTTCCGGGACCGGTATCACGCCCGCGCTGATTGCGCTGATGTTGTATGCACTACTGCCGCTGGTGCGCGGGGTCGTGATCGGCCTGCAACAGGTGCCGCGCGAGGCGCTGGAGAGCGCGGTGGCGATGGGGATGAGCGGCGGGCAGCGGTTTCATCAGGTACAGCTACCGCTGGCGTTACCCGTATTGTTGCGTAGCCTGCGGGTCGTCAGCGTGCAAACCATCGGTATGGCGGTGGTCGCGGCCCTGATTGGCGCGGGCGGCTTCGGGGCGCTGGTTTTCCAGGGGCTACTCAGCAGCGCGCTGGACCTGGTGCTGCTGGGAGTGATCCCGACCATCGCGCTGGCGGTGGTGGTGGATGCGTTATTCGCGTTGTGGGGCGCACTACTGAAAGGAGGGGACGGTGATTGAGTTCGACGGCGTCAACAAAGCCTTTGCCGGACAGCCTGCGGTCAAAAATCTCAATCTGCATCTGCGCGAAGGCGCATTTTCGGTGCTGATTGGCACCTCTGGTTCGGGGAAGTCGACCACACTGAAGATGATTAATCGGCTGGTGGAGCACGATAGTGGGACGATCCGTTTCGCCGGACAGGATATCCGCCAGCAGCCGGTTCTCGACCTGCGCCGCAGAATGGGCTACGCCATCCAGTCCATTGGCCTGTTTCCCCACTGGACGGTAGCGCAGAACATTGCCACCGTCCCGCAACTGCAAAAGTGGTCGCGGCAGAAAACGCAGGCGCGGGTCGATGAACTGATGGCCTTGCTGGGGCTGGAGTCAGTCTTGCGCGAACGTTACCCGCATCAGCTTTCCGGCGGCCAGCAGCAGCGCGTCGGCGTAGCGCGCGCGCTGGCGGCGAATCCGCAAGTGTTGCTGATGGATGAACCCTTTGGCGCGCTTGATCCGGTGACGCGTGAAGCTCTGCAGCAGGAGATGATCCGCATTCATCGCCTGCTGGGGCGAACGATTGTGCTGGTGACTCACGATATTGATGAGGCGCTGCGGCTGGCGGACCATCTGGTGTTGATGGATGGCGGCGAAGTGGTGCAGCAGGGTGAACCTTTGCAGATGCTGCTTGAGCCGAAAAATGCGTTTGTGCAGACCTTTTTTGGCCGCAGCGAACTGGGCGTGCGCCTGCTGTCGCTGCGCGGAGTCGGGGATTATCTGCGCCGCGATGAGCGCCTGCCAGGGGATACGCTCAATGTGGCGATGACCCTGCGCGAGGCGCTGTCGCAGTTCGTTGCCCATCGCCGCGAAGTACTGCCGGTGGTCGATGAACAGGGGCAGGCTTGCGGGACGCTGCATTTTGCCGACCTGCTGCGCGAGGAGGCCCGGCGTGAAGGTGCTGCGTGATCCGCTGTTGTGGCTCAGCGGGCTGTTTATCGCCTTGCTGCTGCTGTTGCCCTACAGCGCGCCGCTGTTCAGCGCGCTGTTTCCTGAACTGCCGCGCCCGGTCTATCAGCAGGAGAGTTTTGTCTCGCTGACCGTGGCGCACTTTTGGCTGGTGGCCCTCTCCAGTCTGGTGGCTACGGTCGTGGGCGTCGGGGCCGGGATTGCGGTAACCCGTCCGGCAGGGTATGAATTTCGCCCGCTGGTAGAGACCATTGCCGCGATGGGGCAGACGTTTCCGCCGGTAGCGGTGCTGGCGATTGCGGTTCCTGTCATGGGATTCGGCTGGCAGCCAGCGCTTATCGCGCTGGCGCTGTACGGCATATTGCCGGTGTTACAGAGCACGCTGGCCGGGATTGGGGCGGTACCATCTGGTGTGTTGACTATCGCTCAGGGGATGGGGATGACTGGCTGGCAGAGGCTGATAAAGGTTGAACTGCCGCTGGCGGCGCCGGTGATGCTGGCCGGAATTCGTACCTCGGCCATCGTCAATATTGGCACGGCGACCATTGCTTCAACCGTTGGCGCGAATACACTCGGTACGCCGATTGTTATCGGCCTGAGCGGTTTTAACACCGCTTATGTCATTCAGGGGGCGCTGCTGGTGGCGCTGGCGGCGATTATCGTTGACCGCGGCTTTGAACGGCTGAACCGGCTAATCAGCCGACACCGCCGCGAACAATAAACGAATAACCAGCCAGTATCACGCCGCCGATGCCGCTGATGGCCATAAATAAGAATAGGGTGATAACCGCAATTTTCGCTGGCTTCATAATAAGCTCCTGATGTTAACGGAGGGATTATACGGTGAAGCACAGGTGTTAAGAAAACATTAATTGCTGTTTAGCGATGACAAAACCCCGGCTCGCGCTGCGCTTAGCCGGGCTACCGAGCCACAGATTGCCGGTAGTCCGTAGCCCGATGTGATGGACACCTCCCACCTTACGGCATCAACGTGCCAGACTGAGGTGTTAAACTTCAGAGTCCCGGAGGAGGTGTCCATCATGAATATTAAACGTATTGGTCTCGACCTGGCCAAAAATATCTTCCAG
>DASYFN010000033.1:0-47385 GCA_036498385.1 Klebsiella sp. | reverse complement strand
GATATGCCGATGTTCCTCGGCTCCATGATCGCCGGTCCGCTGGGCGGCTGGGCAATTAAAAAATTCGACATCTGGGTAGACGGTAAGATCAAATCCGGTTTTGAGATGCTGGTGAATAACTTCTCCGCAGGCATCATCGGTATGATCCTCGCTATTCTGGCATTTCTAGGCATTGGCCCGGCGGTTGAGGTCTTGTCGAAAATTCTGGCCACAGGCGTTAACTTCATGGTGGCGCACGACATGCTGCCGCTGGCGTCTATCTTTGTGGAACCGGCGAAAATCCTGTTCCTCAACAACGCCATCAACCACGGTATATTCTCACCACTGGGTATTCAGCAGTCGCATGAGCTGGGCAAATCAATCTTCTTCCTGATTGAAGCCAACCCGGGTCCGGGGATGGGCGTCCTGCTGGCATATATGTTCTTCGGTCGCGGTAGTGCTAAGCAATCGGCGGGCGGTGCGGCAATTATCCACTTCCTCGGCGGTATTCACGAAATTTACTTCCCCTACGTGCTGATGAACCCACGTCTGATCCTGGCCGTTATTCTCGGCGGTATGACCGGCGTGTTCACATTGACCCTCCTCAATGGCGGGCTGGTTTCTCCGGCCTCTCCGGGTTCTATCATCGCCGTGCTGGCGATGACGCCGAAAGGTGTCTACTTCGCTAATATCGCCGCGATTGTTGCCGCGATGGCCGTTTCCTTCATGGTTTCAGCCGTTCTGCTGAAAACCAGCAAGGTCAAAGAAGAAGATGATATCGAAGCAGCGACCCGCCGCATGCAGGATATGAAAACGCAGTCCAAAGGCGGAACCACTCCGCTGGCCGCTGGCGATGTCGCTAACGACCTGCGCCACGTACGTAAAATCATCGTCGCCTGCGATGCCGGTATGGGCTCCAGCGCCATGGGCGCAGGCGTGCTGCGTAAGAAAGTGCAGGATGCCGGACTGAGCAATATATCCGTTACCAACTCTGCGATTAACAACCTGCCGCCGGATGTTGACCTGGTCATCACCCACCGCGACCTGACCGAGCGTGCGATGCGTCAGGTGCCGCAGGCGCAGCATATTTCTCTGACTAATTTCCTCGACAGCGGCCTGTACACCAGCCTGACCGAACGTCTGGTTGCGGCGCAGCGCCACACTGGTAACGAAGAGAAAGTTCGCGACAGACTGAAAGACAGCTTCGACGCGTCTGACACCAATCTGTTCAAACTTGGCGCGGAGAACATCTTCCTCGGCTGTAAAGCTGCCACCAGGGAAGAAGCGATTCTGTTCGCCGGTGAGCAACTGGTGAAAGGCGGCTACGCCGAGCCGGAATACGTTCAGGCAATGCTGGACCGTGAAAAGCTGACCTCTACCTATCTGGGTGAGTCCATCGCGGTACCGCACGGCACTATCGAAGCCAAAGATCGCATCCTGAAAACCGGTATCGTATTCTGCCAGTACCCAGAAGGCGTGCGCTTCGGCGAAGAAGAGGATGAAGTTGCTCGTCTGGTTATCGGTATCGCCGCCCGGAATAACGAGCATATCCAGGTGATTACCAGCCTGACCAACGCGCTGAACGATGAATCGGTGATTGAGCGTCTGGCGAAAACCACCAGCGTTGAAGAAGTTCTGGCGCTACTAAACAAGTGAGTTCCGTCTCATCCTGTGCTAAGGATGAAAACGAGTGCGATCCCTTCCCTCTCCCGTTGGGAGAGGGTTAGGGTGAGGGAAAAGCCTCACCCCAGCCCTCTCAGGTAAAAACATTAATTGAAGGTTAATACTATGAAAGCATTACATTTTGGCGCAGGTAATATCGGTCGTGGCTTTATCGGCAAACTGCTGGCGGATGCGGGGATAGAGCTGACGTTTGCGGATGTCAATCAGATCGTGCTTGATGCCCTGAATGCCCGTCATAGCTATCAAGTTCATGTGGTCGGTGAAAATGAGCAGGTCGATACCGTTTCCGGTGTTGATGCCGTCAGTAGCATCGGCGACGATGTCGTAGAGCTGATTGCCCGCGTTGATCTGCTGACCACCGCCGTCGGCCCGGTTGTGCTGGAGCGCATCGCCCCGGCGATTGCCAAAGGCCTGGCCAAACGCAAGGCACAGGGCATTACAGCCCCGCTGAATATTATTGCCTGCGAAAACATGGTCCGCGGCACGACCCAGTTGAAGGACCACGTTTTTAACGCCCTGGCGGAAGAAGATAAAACCTGGATTGAAGCCAACGTCGGCTTCGTTGATTCCGCCGTTGACCGCATCGTTCCACCGTCTGCATCCGCCACTCACGATCCGCTGGAAGTCACCGTGGAAACCTTCAGCGAGTGGATTGTCGACGAGACCCAGTTCAAAGGCGAGCTGCCGAACATCCCTGGTATGGAATTAACCGATAACCTGATGGCATTTGTCGAACGTAAGCTATTCACCTTAAACACCGGACATGCTATAACCGCCTACCTCGGTAAACTGGCGGGCCATCAGACGATTCGCGACGCGATTCTTGACGAGAAAATTCGCGCAGTAGTCAAAGGGGCCATGGAAGAGAGCGGCGCAGTGCTGATCAAACGCTATGCCTTTGATACGCAAAAGCACGCCGCTTACATCCAGAAAATTATTGGTCGTTTTGAGAACCCGTATCTGAAAGATGACGTTGAGCGCGTTGGCCGCCAGCCGCTGCGCAAACTGAGCGCGGGGGACCGCTTAATTAAGCCGCTGCTCGGCACGCTGGAATACGGCCTGCCACACCGGAATCTGGTGAAAGGCATCGCCGCTGCTATGCACTTCCGTAGCGAAGAAGATCCTCAGGCGCAGGAACTGGCGGCGCTGATTGCCGAGAAAGGCCCCCAGGCTGCGCTGGCGCAGATTTCTGGTCTGGACGCAGCAAGCGAAGTGGTGGCGGAGGCCGTTAACGACTACAACGCCACCAAATGAGGCAAGATCTGGCGCGGTCCGAACCGCGCCCATTACTATTCATGTCAGATATGCAGGCAATAATGGAAGAAACACAGGCATTTGAAAACCGTGTGCTTGAACGTCTGAATGCTGGCAAAACCGTAAGAAGCTTCCTGATCGCCGCCGTTGAACTGCTAACGGAAGCGGTCAATATTCTGGTGCTTCAGGTATTCCGTAAAGACGACTACGCGGTGAAATACGCAGTGGAGCCCTTGCTGGAGGGCAACGGGCCGCTTGGCGACCTCTCTGTACGCCTGAAGCTGATTTACGGCCTTGGGGTAATTAGCCGCGCCGAATATGAAGACGCCGAACTGCTGATGGCCCTGCGCGAAGAGTTAAATCATGACGGTAATGAATACAACTTTACCGACGATGAGATCCTCGGACCCTTTGGCGAACTGCACTGCGTCGTCGCCCTGCCGCCAACGCCGCAATTCGATGAGAGCGATACGGAACTGCTGGCAATGCAAAAGCTGCGCTACCAGCAGGTTGTACGTTCAACAATGATGCTATCTCTGACCGAGCTGATTTCTAAAATCAGCTTAAAAAAAGCCTTTCAAAAATCAACGCTCTGATTCTGGCTCTTGCTGGTCGCACATCGGCCGATAAAGCTGACGATAATACTCAAGACGATGCAGATAGAGCTCTTCTTTATCAGCCGGAATATCCGGCGGTATATGCTGCAAGCGCGGAGATTTTTTTAGATATTCCATAAAAGCCTGGCTTGAAGCCATAAAATCTACGGCTTTATCAATAATACGCGGTACGCCGTCGCCGATTTTCGCCATCACGCTCTCCTCTTCTTAGGAATCATTTCGTTAAGGATTATCCAAAAATAAGGTTGCGGATGAGGAAAATGTGCTTAATGGCCGACAGGCTTCACAGAAATGAATATTAATCAACTCTTTCTAAAAATAATCATTACATTCAATCAATTATAATTAACAATTACGGCTGTTATAACGAAAAAACTGCGACGTTTTGATAAATAACTACCCACAACACAAGCGACAGCACATACTATAGTCTGATAACGCCCCTTTCTTAATAGATTAAACCACCATGAAAGAAGTCGAAAAAAACGAAATTAAACGTCTGAGTGATCGTCTTGACGCTATCCGCCACCAGCAGGCCGATCTGTCCCTGGTCGAAGCCGCAGAAAAATACGCCGAGTTGGAAAAAGAGAAAACCACCATTGAGGCAGAAATCGTCCGTCTGCGCGAGGTTCAGGGCCAGAAGCTGAGCAAAGAAGCGCAAAAGCTGATGGGCATGCCGCATCGTCGCGCCATCACCAAAAAAGAGCAGGCCGATATGGGCAAGCTCAAGAAAAGCGTGCGCGGCCTGGTTGTTGTCCACCCGATGACCGCGCTGGGCCGTGAAATGGGCCTGAAAGAGATGACCGGTTTCGCGAAAACCGAGTTCTAATCCTGTCGCCTGGATAATCTCCCCGGTGGCGGCTGACGCCTTACCGGGGCTACGGGTTCACCACCGTCTGCTGGCAGGTCGCCCGGACAGGTGCGCCAGCACCGCATCCGGGACAGGCTCTGATTCAAATCTTACTCACACTTAAATCTCTACTCCCAACCCAATTGGCCCTACCAATGATTTCTTAAACCGCCCGATGTTCACATATCCATTATTTTTAGTCACAGACACATTGCCAGAAAATAACATTTGATTAACCATTTGTTGTCATTAATCCTACAATCGCACTTTGGCCGGGCCAGTTTTACAAATGATGTGATCGGCTAAGAGCGCAAGACTCAGCACGGCATCATGGCGGCCTAATGGAGACCTGCATGAACCTCTGGCAACAAAATTACGATCCAGCCGGTAACATCTGGCTATCGAGTCTTATCGCATCGCTACCGATTCTGTTTTTCTTTTTTGCCCTGATTAAGCTCAAGCTGAAAGGGTACGTCGCCGCAACCTGGACCGTGGTCATTGCGCTATCCGTCGCCCTGTTGTTCTACAAAATGCCGGTTGACCACGCTCTGGCCTCCGTCGCCTACGGCTTCTTCTACGGCCTGTGGCCAATCGCGTGGATTATTATCGCTGCGGTCTTCGTCTATAAAATCTCGGTGAAAACCGGGCAATTCGACATTATCCGCTCATCGATCTTGTCGATTACCCCGGACCAGCGTCTGCAAATGTTGATCGTCGGTTTCTCCTTCGGCGCGTTCCTCGAAGGGGCTGCCGGTTTTGGCGCGCCGGTCGCTATCACCGCGGCACTGCTGGTCGGTCTCGGCTTTAACCCGCTGTATGCGGCAGGCCTGTGCCTGATTGTCAACACCGCGCCGGTCGCGTTTGGCGCAATGGGTATACCGATTCTGGTCGCCGGACAGGTTACGGGACTCGACAGCTTCGAAATCGGCCAGATGGTCGGTCGCCAGTTGCCGTTCCTGACCATCATCGTGCTGTTCTGGATCATGGCGATTATGGACGGCTGGCGCGGCATTAAAGAGACCTGGCCTGCGGTAATGGTCGCCGGAGGCTCCTTTGCCATCACGCAGTACCTCAGCTCTAACTTCCTCGGCCCGGAATTGCCGGACATTATCTCTTCGCTGGTGTCGCTGGTCTGTCTGACGCTATTCCTCAAACGCTGGCAGCCGGTACGCATCTTCCGCTTCGGCGATATAGGCGCATCGCAGGTCGACATGAACCTGGCTCGCACTCACTACACGCCGGGACAGGTGCTTCGCGCCTGGTCGCCGTTTCTGTTCCTGACCGCGACCGTAACTTTATGGAGCATACCGCCGTTTAAAGCGCTGTTCGCCCCGGGCGGCGCAATGTACGACTTTGTCATTAATATTTCCGTACCGTTCCTCGACAAGATGGTGGCCCGCATGCCGCCGGTGGTTAGCGAAGCCACGCCATATGTCGCAATCTACAAATTTGACTGGCTCTCCGCCACCGGCACCGCCATCCTGTTCGCCGCGCTGCTTTCCATCGTCTGGCTGCGCATGAAGCCGAAAGATGCGATCTCAACCTTCGGCAGCACGCTGAAAGAGCTGGCGCTGCCCATTTACTCCATCGGCATGGTGCTGGCGTTTGCCTTTATTTCCAACTATTCCGGTCTATCCTCAACTCTGGCGCTTGCGCTGGCGCATACCGGCCATGCATTTACCTTCTTCTCGCCATTCCTCGGCTGGCTGGGGGTATTCCTGACCGGTTCGGATACCTCGTCTAATGCGCTGTTTGCCGCGCTGCAGGCGACGGCGGCCCAGCAGATTGGCGTCTCCGATATCCTGCTGGTCGCGGCGAACACCACCGGTGGCGTGACCGGGAAAATGATCTCCCCGCAGTCCATCGCCATCGCCTGTGCGGCAGTCGGGCTGGTGGGTAAAGAGTCTGATCTGTTCCGCTTTACTGTGAAACACAGCCTGATTTTCACCTGTATGGTCGGTGTAATCACCACGCTGCAGGCGTATGTCTTAACCTGGATGATCCCGTGATAGTGATACCAAAACGCCTTGCCGACGACGTCGTCCGTCGGATACGGGCGCTGATTGAAGAACAAAATCTGGAGGCGGGTATGCGATTGCCCGCCGAGCGCCAGCTGGCAACGCAACTTGGCGTATCGCGCAATTCACTGCGCGAAGCGCTGGCAATGTTAGTCAACGAAGGGGTGTTGCTCAGCCGTCGCGGCGGCGGCACCTTCGTGCGCTGGCAGCACGAAGCATGGTCGGAACAAAACATTGTTCAACCCCTGAAGACACTGCTCTCCAACGACCCCGATTACAGTTTTGATATCCTCGAAGCCCGTCACGCCATCGAAACCAGCACCGCCTGGCATGCAGCGATGCGGGCGACCGATGCCGAAAAAGAGAAAATCCACCTCTGCTTTGAAGCCACCCAAAGTGAAGACCCCGACCTGGCCTCTCAGGCCGACGTCCGCTTTCACCTGGCGATCGCCGAAGCCTCGCACAACGTGGTGTTGCTGCAAACCATGCGCGGTTTTTTTGACCTCTTACAGTCCTCAGTCAAGGAGAGCCGCCAGCGGATGTATCTCGTTCCGCCGGTATTCGCTCGCCTGACCGAACAGCACCTGGCGGTTATGGAGGCGATTATCGCCGGTGACCCGGAAAGTGCCAGACAGGCGATGATGGCCCACTTGGGCTTTGTTCACGCCACGATCAAACGCTTTGATGAAGACCAGGCCCGCCAGGCGCGAATTACCCGCCTGCCTGGTGACCATAACGAAAATGCCAGGGAGAATTTGTCATGATTATTTCCGCCGCCAGCGACTACCGCGCCGCCGCACAGCGTATCCTGCCACCGTTCCTGTTCCACTATATCGACGGCGGCGCTTACACCGAGCACACCCTGCGCCGTAATGTTGAAGACCTGTCCGATGTCGCGCTCCGTCAGCGCATTCTGCGCAATATGTCGGACCTGAGTCTGGAAACCACCTTATTTAACGAGAAACTGGCGATGCCAACGGCGTTGGCACCGGTTGGGCTGTGCGGGATGTACGCGCGCCGTGGTGAAGTGCAGGCGGCAGGCGCTGCGGATGAGAAAGGCATTCCGTTTACTCTATCTACCGTTTCCGTCTGCCCGATTGAGGAAGTCGCCCCGAGCATTAAGCGCCCGATGTGGTTCCAGCTCTACGTCCTGCGCGACCGCGGTTTTATGCGCAACGCGCTGGAGCGCGCTAAGGCGGCAGGCTGCTCAACGCTGGTTTTTACCGTCGATATGCCAACCCCTGGCGCGCGCTATCGCGATGCTCACTCCGGGATGAGCGGCCAGAATGCGGCAATGCGCCGCTACTGGCAGGCGGTGACCCATCCCCAGTGGGCATGGGACGTCGGATTAAACGGTCGTCCGCACGATTTAGGCAATATCTCCGCCTACCTTGGCAAACCGACCGGTCTGGAAGATTACATCGGCTGGCTGGCGAATAACTTCGATCCATCTATCTCCTGGAAAGACCTTGAGTGGATCCGCGATTTCTGGGATGGACCAATGGTGATCAAAGGGATCCTCGATCCGGAAGACGCCCGTGATGCGGTACGCTTCGGCGCAGACGGGATCGTGGTATCCAACCACGGCGGCCGCCAGCTTGATGGCGTGCTCTCTTCCGCCCGCGCCCTGCCCGCTATCGCCGATGCGGTTAAAGGCAACATTACCATTCTCGCCGACAGTGGTATTCGCAACGGCCTTGACGTGGTGCGTATGATTGCCCTCGGTGCCGATAGCGTGCTGCTGGGCCGCGCTTATCTGTATGCGCTGGCTACTCACGGCAAGCAAGGTGTCGCCAATCTGCTGAACCTGATCGAAAAAGAGATGAAGGTGGCAATGACGCTGACCGGGGCAAAAACCATCGGAGATATCAGCCGCGATTCTCTGGTGCAAAACACTGATGCGCTGCGGACCTTTGATGTTATCCAGGCGGGGAATGCGGCGTGACCAGCGGCTGTTTCCCCTCGCCCTCGCCCTCTCCCCAAAGAGGAGAGGGAATGCTATTCTGCCTCCCGCAATTAAGGGGGCAGCATGCTGAACATCGTCTTATTCGAACCAGAAATCCCGCCAAATACCGGGAATATCATCCGCCTGTGCGCTAACACTGGCTTCAATCTGCATATTATCGAACCTATGGGTTTTGCCTGGGACGATAAGCGCCTGCGCCGCGCCGGGCTGGATTACCACGAGTTCGCCGCCGTCCATCGCCACCACGATTACACCGCGTTTGTTGAAAGCGCCAGGCCGCAGCGCCTGTTCGCTCTGACCACCAAAGGAACCCCGGCGCACAGCGCGGTAAGCTATCAGGATGGTGATTTTTTGCTGTTTGGCCCGGAAACTCGCGGGCTGCCGGGCAGCATTCTTGATGCTCTGCCGCCAGACCAAAAAATCCGTATTCCCATGATGCCGGATAGCCGCAGCATGAACCTGTCAAATGCGGTGTCGGTAGTGGTATATGAAGCCTGGCGCCAACTGGGATATCCGGGCGCGGTATTGCGCAGTTAGCCTCCGCTATTCCCGCATTGCGCCTTATCCAGGCTTGCCAGCGTCAAATAGTAGCCCGCCTAAGCGAAGCGTAAGCCGGGAGAATGCCCAGTACATTCCTGGTTCAAACTGGCAAGTCAAATAGCCCGATTCTAGATACCGTCGCCATACTCGAAGGTATGGTGTATGCCATTAAAGTGCTGGTCCATATCCATCGCGGGCTTATCGCTCTCCGGCTTGCCCACAATGCGAGCCGGAACGCCTGCGGCGGTGGTATGCGGCGGCACCGGCTGTAACACCACCGAACCTGCGCCGATTTTTGCTCCGCGTCCGACTTCAATATTGCCGAGGATCTTCGCCCCGGCGCCAATCATCACGCCTTCGCGAATTTTCGGATGACGATCGCCGCTGGTTTTACCGGTACCGCCAAGGGTTACGGATTGCAGAATCGACACATCATCTTCAATCACCGCCGTTTCACCGACAACAATGCCGGTGGCGTGGTCAAGCATGATCCCGCGGCCAATTTTCGCCGCAGGGTGGATATCCACCTGGAACGAGACGGAAACTTGATTTTGCAGGAAGATCGCCAGCGCCCGACGCCCCTGATTCCAAAGCCAGTGACCGATACGATAGGCCTGTAGCGCGTGAAATCCTTTCAGATAGAGCAGCGGAGTCGAGTATTTATCCACCGCCGGGTCGCGGGTACGCACCGCCTGAATATCGCAGGCGGCGGAGGCGATCATTTCAGGGTCGGCGGCATAGGCTTCTTCCACCACTTCACGAATCGCGATGGCGGGCATAATCGGGGAAGCCAGTTTGTTCGCCAGCATATAGCTCAGGGCGCTGCCGAGATTTTCGTGCTTGAGTAACGTGGCGTGGTAGAAACTGGCGAGCATAGGCTCACAGTCAGCTAAAGCCCGGGCTTCGGCTTTAATATTATTCCAGACGATATCCAGTTCTTCACACGGCATTGCTGACTCCAGGCGATATAATAATGACCGGCCAGTTCTTTGCTGGCCGGTCATTCAGGTGATATGGGGTCCATCGCAGTTAGTTGCTACGCTCGTCCTTGCGTGCACGGCCTAATAAAGTCAATGCTGCCTCGCGCGCAATTTTTCCGCAATACAATACCTGATAAATTTCCTCGGTGATTGGCATTTCGACGCCTAAACGCTGCGCCAGAACGCGAACCTCTTTGGTATTGCGGTAACCTTCGACCACCTGGCCAATCTTCTCCTGCGCGCTTTGTACATCCATGCCCTGACCGAGCATCATACCGAAGCGGCGGTTACGCGACTGGTTATCGGTGCAGGTCAGCACCAGATCGCCTAAGCCCGCCATCCCCATAAAGGTCTCCGGATCGGCGCCAAGGGCCTCCCCGAGTCGAGACATCTCGACCAGCCCGCGAGTAATAAGCGCGGTACGCGCGTTAGCGCCAAAACCGATGCCGTCAGACATGCCAGCGCCGATAGCGATAACGTTTTTCACCGCGCCGCCGAGCTGCACACCGATAAAATCCGGGTTGATATAGACGCGGAAGCTCTTGCCGCAGTGCAGCAGGCTCTGCAAATCATCAGCGAACTGCAGGTCCGTAGACGCCAGCGATATCGCCGTCGGCAGGCCTGCCGCCAGCTCTTTCGCGAAAGTCGGACCGGAAATCACCGCCAGCGGGATAGCGTCGCCCAGCGCTTCACGCGCCACATCCTGCAGCAGGCGTCCGGTTTCCGCTTCGAGGCCCTTCGTCGCCCAGACCAGGCGTGCGTCAGGGCGCATCAGCGGCTTAATCTGTTGCAACACTTCGCCAAAAACGTGGCTGGGCACGACAACCAGAATATCGCGGCTGGCAGCCAGCGCGGTCGCCAGATCGCTTTCCAGATGCAACGTATCGGGGAAGGGAACGTCAGGAAGAAATGCGGCGTTGCAGCGATCGTGCTGCAGCGTAGCAATATGTTTCGGGTCATGGCCCCACAGCACAACGTGGTGGCCATTTCTTGCCAGGGTGATGGCAAGAGCGGTGCCGTAAGAGCCGGCACCGATCACAGTCATTGCAGCGTTAAGCGCGTTCATCAGGCATCCTGATGTTGTTCAGCACCTTCGCCAGTCTGCTGCTGCAGATAGTTCATAAACAGCGCATCAAAGTTCACTGGCGCAAGGTTCAGTTGCGGGAAAGTACCGCGAGAAACCAGGTTGGTGATGCACTCACGCGCGTACGGGAACAGAATGTTCGGGCAGTATGCGCCGAGGCAGTGCGCCATCTGGGTGCCTTCAATGCCGTCGATAGAGAAAATACCGCCCTGCTGTACTTCACACAGGAATGCAGTTTCTTCGCCCAGCGAGGCAGTAACGGTCACGCGCAGCACCACTTCATACACGCCTTCAGCCAGTTGGCTGGAAGCAGTATCCAGATCAAGTTTAACTTCCGGCTGCCAATCTTTCTGGAAAACTTGCGGTGCGTTCGGCGCTTCGAAAGAAATATCTTTGGTGTAGATACGCTGAATCTGGAAAGTCATTTCGGTGCTGTTTTGTTCTGACATAGTAAAACCCTTTCGTGTTGTCCTTATAGTACGCCCGTCCACTGGGGATGAGCGCAAAAATTAGCGCAAGAGGGGATCGAGTCCACCACGTGAATCAAGCGCATACAAGTCGTCACAGCCGCCAATGTGCTGCGCATCAATAAAAATCTGCGGAACCGTCGTCCTACCGCTGCGCTGAATCATCTCTTCACGCTTTGCTGCATTGCCATCGATCGGCAACTCGTTGAACGTGACGCCCTTGCTGTTCAGCAGAGCTTTCGCACGCACGCAAAACGGACAGGTCGCTTTGGTATAGATATCAATATTGGCCATGACTTCACTCCTGTTTTTACCCCCGAGGGTTTTACACCGCAGGCATTGTTCTCCCGCTGACGAATAATCGTCATAGGGAAAACCGCGCTACGCCATAAAAACGCGGGTAAATTATTTACCGCGTACCAGCGGAAGGTTCTCGCCACTCCAGCCTGCGATGCCCTCCTTCAGTACGAAGACCTTTTCAAAACCGGCTTTGCTCAGCGCACTGGCGGGTTCTTGCGCCTGCATACCTGAGCCGTCTACCACTATAATGGGTTGTGCTTTGTGCTTTTCCAACTCGCCGAGGTTATTTGCTTTGATATCGCTCGGCAGTAGGTTAACGGAACCCGCAATATGGCCTTTACGGAAATCGTCACGCTGACGCAGGTCGATAACCACGGCATCTTCTTTGTTGATCAGGCGCGTCGCTTCACCACGGGTGATGACTTTAACTTTCGACATCAACCCTTTAAACGTAGTGAACAGCACCGCCACCAACAGCGCAACCCACGCGATGCTCAGGACAGGGTGACGGCTGATGAATTGCATAATTTCTTGCATGGGGGGTTACAACTCCCGACTAAGTGATAAAAAACCAGGGAAGGAGTATACCTGTGCATTACGGCAAATACAGCCAATGAGCGCGATGTAATGTATTTTCTGCTGCCCGTCACAAAAAAAACCGCTCTCGCTGCAACGATGCGCTCTGGTCGCCCTCTTTCTTTGATCTTTTACGGTGATTTGATCGATTCAGCTGTAGTAAAATTACGCAAATTTTCTGTCTTTGAGCATGAGGTTGTCGCAATGTCGGTTTCTAAAAAACCTATGGTACTGGTTATTCTGGATGGCTATGGCTACCGTGAAGACCAGCAGGATAACGCTATTTACAGCGCCAAAACCCCTGTTATGGACGCACTGTGGGCGCAACGTCCGCATACCCTGATTGATGCTTCAGGCCTGGAAGTCGGTCTGCCGGACCGTCAAATGGGCAACTCCGAAGTGGGCCACGTCAACCTCGGCGCGGGCCGTATCGTGTATCAGGATCTGACCCGCCTGGACGTTGAAATCAAAGAACGCACCTTCTTCGCTAATCCAGTACTCACCGGCGCGGTCGATAAAGCCGTTGCCGCGGGCAAAGCCGTGCATATCATGGGCCTGATGTCTCCGGGCGGCGTCCACAGCCACGAAGACCACATCATGGCCATGGTTGAGCTGGCAGCTGAACGTGGTGCGGATAAAATCTATCTGCACGCCTTCCTCGACGGCCGCGATACCCCGCCGCGCAGCGCTGAAAAAACGCTGGCGAAATTCGAAGACAAATTTGCCGCGCTGGGCAAAGGCCGCGTCGCCTCGATTATTGGCCGCTACTACGCCATGGACCGCGACAACCGTTGGGATCGCGTTGAGCAGGCTTACGATCTGATGACCCTGGCAAAAGGCGAGTTCCAGGCCGATACCGCCGTTGCGGGCCTGCAGGCCGCTTATGCGCGCGATGAAAACGATGAGTTCGTGAAAGCGACCGTTATCCGCGCCGCAGGCCAGGCCGATGCGGCGATGGAAGACGGCGATGCGCTGATTTTCATGAACTTCCGTGCCGACCGCGCCCGCGAAATTACCCGCGCCTTCGTTAACGCCGATTTCGACGGTTTTGCCCGTAAGAAAGTGGTTAATCTCGATTTCGTCATGCTGACCGAATACGCCGCAGACATTAAAGTCGCCTGTGCTTATCCGCCAGCTTCCCTGACGAATACCTTCGGCGAATGGATGGCGAAGAACGACAAAACCCAGTTGCGCATCTCCGAAACTGAAAAATACGCTCATGTGACCTTCTTCTTTAACGGCGGCGTTGAAGAGCCGTTTAAAGGCGAAGAGCGCATTCTGATCAATTCGCCGAAAGTCGCGACCTACGATCTGCAGCCGGAAATGAGCTCCGCTGAGCTGACCGAAAAACTGGTTGCCGCCATCAAGGGTGGTCAATTCGACACCATCATCTGCAACTACCCGAACGGCGATATGGTTGGCCACACCGGGGTAATGGAAGCCGCCGTTAAAGCGGTAGAAGCGCTGGATCACTGTATCGACCAGGTTAGCAAAGCCGTGGGATCCGTTGGCGGTCAGTTGCTGATCACCGCAGACCACGGTAACGCCGAGCAGATGCGTGATCCGGCTACCGGCCAGGCGCACACCGCACACACCAACCTGCCGGTTCCGCTGATTTACGTTGGCGATAAAAACGTCAAAGCGGTTAGCGGCGGCAAACTTTCCGACATCGCGCCGACCATGCTGACGCTGATGGGAATGGAAATCCCGCAAGAGATGACTGGCAAGCCGCTGTTCATCGTGGAATAATCCTTCCCCATGAGGGGAAAGGCGACTTATTCAACTACATGGATCGCAACGGCAGTTCGATCCGTCCTTTACGCCAGCGCGCTTAGCGCTGGCGTATTGCTGTGCGCCGCATCTGCTCACGCCGACGATAACGACCGGCTAAAATCCATTCAGGCCGATATCGCCGCTAAACAGCGAGCGATTAAGCAACAGCAACAGCAACGTGCTTCCCTGCTCGCCCAGCTTAAAGCGCAGGAAGAGGCCATCTCAGCCGCCGCGCGCAAGCTGCGCGAAACTCAGGACACCCTGAACCAGCTAAATAAGCAGATTAGCGAAATGAACGCAGCGCTCGCGAAGTTGGAACGCCAGCGTGCCTCGCAGGAGCGTAATCTTTCCGCACAGCTTGACGCCGCGTTTCGTCAGGGGCCGCATACCGGCATCCAGATGATCCTCAGCGGCGAAGAGGGGCAGCGTAATCAGCGTCTGCAGGCTTACTTCGGCTATCTGAACCAGGCTCGCCAGGAAACCATCGCGCAACTTAAGCAGACCCGCGAAGATGTAGCGGTGAAAAAAACGATGCTGGAAGAGAAACAGAGCCAGCAGCAAACCCTGGTTTACGAGCAGCGTGCCCAGCAGAGTAAGCTGGAACAGGCTCGCAACGAGCGTAAAAAGACCCTCACCAGTCTTGAATCCTCTATTCAACAAGGCCAGCAGCAGCTCAGCGAAATGCGGGCTAACGAATCGCGCCTGCGCGGCCGTATCGCCCAGGCGGCGGCGGCAGCCAAAGCGCGAGCGGATCGTGAAGCCCGCGAAGCGCAGGACGTACGCGATCGCCAGCAGGAAGCTTCGCGTAAAGGCACCACCTACAAACCGACCGAAAGCGAACGTTCGCTGATAGCCCGCACCGGCGGGCTTGGTTCACCACGCGGCCAGGCATTCTGGCCGGTTCGCGGCTCAATTCTCCATCGCTATGGCGAACAGCTGCAAGGTGAACTACGTTGGAAGGGGATGGTTATCGCTGCGTCTGAAGGCAGCGAGGTCAAAGCCATTGCCGATGGCCGGGTTATTCTCGCCGACTGGTTGCAGGGCTATGGCCTGGTGGTGGTCGTGGAACACGGCAAAGGCGACATGAGTCTTTACGGCTATAACCAAAGCGCACTGGTCAGCGTCGGCACTCAGGTCCGGGCGGGCCAGCCGATCGCTCTCGTAGGCAGTAGCGGCGGTCAGGGTCGTCCGTCGCTCTATTTCGAAATTCGCCGCCAGGGTCAGGCGGTCAATCCACAGCCGTGGTTGGGAAGATAAGTTTTGCTTCAATTTCGCAGAATTGCACTCGCGGTAACCAGCACGCTGGTGATGGCGTCGCCGGTTTTTGCCGGCAAACTCTCCATTGTTATTGACGACTTTGGCTATCGTCCACAAACGGAAAATCAGGTGCTGGCGCTGCCAGCGACGATCTCTGTTGCCGTACTCCCTAATGCGCCCCACGCCCGCGAAATGGCGACTAAAGCGCACAATCTCGGCCACGAGGTGCTGATCCATTTGCCGATGGCTCCGCTAAGCAAACAGCCGCTGGAAAAAGATACTCTGCGTCCGGATATGGATAGCAACGAGATCGCGCATATCATTCGCGAAGCCTATGATAAGGTCCCGTATGCCGTGGGGCTGAACAACCACATGGGCAGCGCCATGACCTCGAATCTGCCTGGCATGGAGAGAGTGATGCAGGCCCTGGCACGTTATAATCTCTACTTCCTTGATAGCGTCACCATCGGCAACACCCAGGCCATGCGTGCGGCGCAGGGTACTGGCGTGAAGGTGATTAAGCGCAAGGTATTCCTCGACGATACCCAAAACGAAGCGGATATCCGCTATCAGTTCAACCGTGCTATCGCTCTGGCGCGACGCAACGGTTCGGCTATTGCGATTGGTCATCCGCACCCAACCACGGTGCGCGTTCTGCAGCAGATGGTGTATAACCTGCCGCCAGACATTACTCTGGTGCGCCCGAGCAGCCTGCTTAACGAACCACAGACCGATATCTCAACGCCGAATGGCGCGCCGCAACGGGTTCAACAACCGCGCAACCCGTTCCGTGGCGTGGAGCAATGTAAGCTAAAACATCCACCAGAGCCGATAAACGCCAGCAGCTTCTTTACCATTCTGCGCGAAAGCATCAGCCAGAGTACTCTGGTGCAGTATTACCAGTTGAAGTGGCAAGGCTGGGATAAACCCGCCAATTAAACCGTCCGGGAATCCGTGTACTTATCCGTCGCGGATTTCGGCTTATCCTGATGGGCATACCAGGCTTTAAAGTATTTAAGAAAACTGTAAAAGGTCGCGTAAAGCCCGGTCACCACCCCGACCTTACCCTTTCGCCATGCTCCACTAAACAGATACCACTTAAAGAATGCGCCAATGGCGCTAATCACCCCTCGTCCGATCGACGGCCTGATCTTCTGTTGTTTAACCAGTCGCGTAGTGTAGTTATTGAGCTTACTAAACACTTCATGCAGGGAGTAGAAAGTATCGTGGCGCACGAAGCCCGGGAGCCTGGTGGAGTGCGTAAAACCGACAACCTGATCATCTACCGGTCGATCGTTAAAACTGGCGACAGTGCGATTAAACAAGCGAATCGGGAAATCTGGTGAGGATACCGGATAAATGGTTCGTACCTCTTCGCCCAGAACGAACCAGTAGCGTGGCAGACGCCATGCGCAGGCTGGAGCAGGCTCATCGCCCGCCTTCAGCGCCAGAATAGCTGCCACCACCTCATCATCAAGGATCTCATCGCTATCCATACACAGAACCCAGTCGTGGCTGGCCAGAGAAGTCGCGTAATTCATCTGCGCGCCGTGAGCGGTATAGGGGTGGTGATGAACGGTAAGACCGAATTGTTGGCAAATCTGTAGCGTGGCATCCGTGCTGCCTGAGTCGATGACAATAAATTCATCGGCTACCTTCATCAGAGGGGGTAATACTTCCTGTAATAAGCGGGATGAATTACAGGTCAATAAGCATACAGAAAGTTTAATCATAATCTTTGTAGGGTTACTATAGTTAAGCTGACTGTATAAACGAATAGGCGAGAAAGAGATTTAGAAAAAGTGCGGAATGGATTAAGGATTGCAAAAGTGTAGGATAACTCTCAAAAAAGCGCCTGCAGACGCTTTTTTAAAATGCAAACCGGAGGGGAATTAATCCCAGCTGAGGATGACTTTGCCAGACTGACCAGAGCGCATAGCGTCAAAGCCCTGCTGGAAATCATCAATTCCAAAGCGGTGAGTGATGATCGGCGACAGATCGAGACCGGACTGGATGAGCGCGGCCATCTTGTACCAGGTTTCAAACATTTCTCGGCCATAAATCCCTTTGATAAACAGCCCCTTGAAAATGACTTTGGTCCAGTCGATAGACATATCCGACGGCGGAATACCGAGCATAGCAATGCGCCCGCCATGGTTCATGGTATCCAGCATGGTGCGGAACGCTGGCGGCGCGCCGGACATCTCCAGGCCCACGTCGAAGCCTTCGGTCATACTCAGTTCAGCCATCACATCGTTAAGATTCTCTTTTGCGACGTTCACCGCCCGGGTCACGCCTATTTTGCGTGCCAACTCCAGACGGTATTCATTGACGTCAGTAATAACGACGTTACGCGCGCCGACGTGTTTCGCCACCGCAGCGGCCATCACGCCGATTGGGCCTGCGCCGGAAACCAGCACGTCCTCACCAACGAGGTCGAACGAGAGCGCAGTATGAACGGCGTTGCCAAACGGGTCGAAAATCGACGCCAGATCGTCAGATATATTGTCCGGGATTTTAAAAGCGTTAAACGCCGGGATCACCAGATACTCAGCAAAGCAGCCCGGACGGTTGACGCCGACGCCCGTCGTATTGCGGCACAGGTGCGTCCGTCCGGCGCGGCAGTTACGACAGTGGCCGCAGGTAATATGCCCTTCGCCGGAAACGCGGTCGCCCAGCTTAAAGCCGCGAACTTCCTGACCGATACCCACCACTTCGCCGACGTATTCATGACCCACCACCATCGGGACCGGAATGGTCTTTTGCGACCAGTCGTCCCAGTTATAGATATGCACATCGGTACCGCAAATCGCGGTCTTGCGAATTTTAATCAGCAAATCGTTGTGGCCGACTTCCGGTTCCGGTACGTCGGTCATCCAGATGCCTTCTTCCGCCTTCAGTTTGGATAACGCTTTCATCTCACACCCTCAGGCAATGACGCCCAGTTGTTTACCGATGCGGGTAAAGGCTTTCACCGCACGCTCAATTTGTTCAGGGGTATGCGCTGCAGACATCTGGGTGCGGATACGCGCCTGGCCTTTTGGTACCACCGGATAGAAAAATCCGGTGACGTAGATACCCTCTTTTTGCAGTTCGCGCGCGAATTCCTGCGCCACGGTGGCCTCACCGAGCATCACCGGGATAATGGCGTGATCAGCACCTGCCAGGGTAAACCCTGCAGCGGTCATTTTTTCACGGAACAGACGTGCGTTGGACCACAGGCGGTTGCGTAGTTCGCTGCCAGCTTCTACCATCTCCAGTACCTTGATGGAAGCAGCGACAATCGCCGGAGCCAGCGAGTTAGAGAACAAATACGGACGAGAACGCTGGCGCAGCCATTCAACAACCTCTTTACGTGCTGCGGTATAGCCGCCGGAGGCACCCCCCAGCGCTTTACCAAGCGTACCGGTGATAATGTCGATGCGCCCCATCACGTCGCAATACTCGTGGGAGCCACGACCGTTTTCACCAACGAAACCAACAGCATGAGAATCATCGACCATCACCAGCGCATCGTATTTATCCGCCAGATCACAGACGCCTTTCAGGTTGGCAATAACGCCATCCATTGAGAACACGCCATCGGTGGCGATCAGCACATGCCGCACACCAGCTTCACGGGCTTCTTTCAGACGGGCTTCCAGCTCCTGCATATCGTTGTTGGCGTAGCGGAAGCGCTTCGCTTTACACAGGCGCACGCCGTCGATGATTGATGCGTGGTTCAGGGCATCGGAGATAATGGCATCTTCTGCGCCGAGCAGGGTTTCAAAGAGTCCGCCGTTAGCGTCAAAGCAGGAGGAGTAAAGGATGGCATCTTCCATGCCGAGGAAATCCGCCAGCTTCTTCTCAAGCGCCTTATGGCTATCCTGAGTACCGCAGATAAAGCGCACGGAGGCCATGCCAAAACCGTGGCTATCCATGCCGCTTTTCGCGGCGGCAATCAGTTCCGGGTGGTTTGCGAGGCCCAGATAGTTATTGGCGCAGAAATTAACCACCTGGCTACCGCCGACGGTGATATCCGCCTGCTGTGCCGAAGTGATAATACGTTCTTCTTTAAACAACCCTTCCGCGCGCGCGGTATTCAGGTCATTGGTTAACTGTTTATAGAAATCACCACGCATTGCAACTCTCCAGATTCGGCAAAATTTGGCACATATTACCTAAAGCTATACGCTGATACGAGATGATGCATTACTGCATGAATTATTTGCAGCATAAATCACGAGTCCCTCTCTACCCTATCGGTGAATGGCTGAAGCCTTTTCGATGTAGTGATATGATAGGAGTATTCATGTCCGGATTGTCTCTGGACTACCAACTTCAAAGGTTACAGTTATGATCATCGTTACCGGCGGCGCAGGCTTTATCGGCAGCAATATCGTTAAGGCACTGAATGACAAAGGCATTACCGATATTCTGGTTGTAGATAATCTGAAAGACGGCACCAAATTCGCCAATCTGGTGGATCTAAACATTGCCGACTACATGGATAAAGAAGACTTTCTTATCCAGATTATGGCGGGCGAAGAGCTCGGCGATATCGACGCAATTTTCCATGAAGGTGCCTGCTCTTCCACCACCGAGTGGGATGGCAAGTATATGATGGACAACAATTATCAGTATTCCAAAGAGGTGTTGCACTACTGTCTGGAGCGTGAGATCCCATTCCTGTACGCCTCCTCTGCGGCGACCTACGGCGGCCGCACCAGCGACTTTATTGAGTCCCGCGAGTTTGAGCAGCCGCTCAATGTCTACGGCTACTCCAAATTTCTGTTCGACGAATACGTCCGCCAGATCCTGCCGGGAGTGGACTCACAGGTTGTCGGCTTCCGCTATTTCAACGTCTACGGGCCGCGCGAAGGCCATAAAGGCAGCATGGCCAGCGTCGCTTTCCATCTGAATACCCAGTTGAATAATGGCGAAAGTCCGAAATTGTTCGAAGGCAGCGATGGCTTTAAGCGCGACTTTGTTTATGTCGGCGACGTTGCGGCGGTAAACCTGTGGTTCTGGGAAAACGGCGTTTCCGGCATCTTTAACCTCGGCACTGGCCGCGCGGAGTCTTTCCAGGCTGTCGCAGACGCAACGCTGGCTTATCACCAGAAAGGCAGCATTGAGTACATTCCGTTCCCGGATAAACTGAAAGGCCGCTATCAGGCGTTTACCCAGGCGGATCTGACTAACCTGCGCGCAGCGGGCTACGATAAACCGTTTAAGACCGTTGCCGAAGGCGTAACGGAATATATGGCCTGGCTGAATCGCGACAATCATGCGAATTCATAAAATCATTCGAGCGGTATCAAGACGGCAACTAAGTGATTCTCCGGGAGCTTACTCAAGTAAGTGACCGGAAGGAACGCAGGCAGCCAACGCAGAGACAGCTTGAAGGATGAAATGAATGAAAATATTGGTGGTGGGCCCGTCTTGGGTGGGCGACATGATGATGTCGCAAAGTCTTTATCGTACGCTCAGGGCGCGCTATCCCCAGGCGATAATCGACGTGATGGCTCCCGCATGGTGCCGTCCGCTGCTATCGCGCATGCCGGAAGTTAACGAAGCGATCCCGATGCCGCTCGGCCACGGCGCGCTGGCAATCGGCGAACGACGCAAGCTTGGGCACAGTCTGCGCGAGCGTCGCTACGATCGTGCTTACGTGTTGCCGAACTCGTTTAAATCAGCGCTGGTGCCGTTCTTCGCGGGTATACCGCATCGCACCGGCTGGCTTGGCGAGATGCGCTACGGCCTGCTGAACGATGCCCGCAAGCTGGATAAAGACGCCTGGCCGCTGATGGTCGAACGCTACGTAGGTCTGGCATACGATAAAGGCGTGATGCGCAGCGCGAAAGATCTGCCGCAGCCGCTGCTCTGGCCGCAATTGCAGGTTCATGAAGGCGAAAAATCGCAGGCCTGTAACGCGTTCAACATCTCAGCCGACCGCCCGATTATCGGCTTCTGCCCCGGCGCAGAATTCGGCCCGGCAAAACGCTGGCCGCACTATCACTACGCTGAGCTGGCGAAGCAACTGATCGACGAAGGCTTTCAGATCGTGCTGTTTGGCTCCGCGAAAGATCATGAGGCGGGTAATGAAATCCTCGCCGCGCTCACTACCGAACAACAGGCGTGGTGTCGCAACCTGGCCGGGGAAACCCAGCTTGAGCAGGCCGTCATTTTGATAGCCGCCTGTAAAGCGGTGGTCAGCAATGATTCCGGCCTGATGCACGTTGCTGCGGCGCTGGACCGCCCGCTGGTGGCGCTGTATGGGCCAAGCAGCCCGGACTTCACCCCACCGCTGTCGCACAAAGCGCGCGTTATCCGCCTGATCAGCGGTTACCACAAGGTGCGTAAAGGCGACGCCGCCGAAGGCTATCATCAGAGTTTGATCGACATTACGCCACAGCGCGTACTGGAAGAATTAAACGACCTGCTGCTGGAAAAAACGGAACAAGAGGAAGCCTGACGGATGCGGGTACTGATCGTAAAAACCTCATCCATGGGGGACGTACTGCATACACTGCCCGCGCTGACCGACGCCGCGCAGGCTTTTCCCGGCATTCGTTTCGACTGGGTGGTTGAAGAAGGCTTCGCGCAGATCCCCTCGTGGCATGAAGCCGTTGACCGGGTGATCCCGGTAGCGATTCGCCGCTGGCGCAAAGCGTGGTTTTCCGCGCCGATAAAAGCCGAGCGCAAGGCATTTCGCAAAGCGGTACAGGCGGAAAAATACGACGCCATCATTGATGCCCAGGGGTTGGTGAAAAGCGCCGCGCTGGTGACCCGGCTAGCCCGTGGCGTTAAGCACGGCATGGACTGGCAGAGCGCTCGTGAGCCGCTGGCAAGCCTGTTCTACAATCGTCGCCACCATATCAGTAAACAGCAGCATGCCGTTGAGCGCACCCGCGAGCTGTTCGCTAAAAGCCTCAGCTATACGAAGCCGGAAACCCAGGGCGACTACGCTGTCGCCCGTCATTTTTTGCGCCAGAATGACGCGCCCACCGAGCCATATCTGGTATTCCTGCACGCCACTACGCGCGACGATAAACACTGGCCGGAAGAGAACTGGCGGGCGCTTATCGCTCTGCTGGCCGACAGCGGCGTACGCATTAAGCTGCCGTGGGGGGCACCGCATGAAGAAGCGCGAGCCAGACGTCTGGCGGAAGGGTACCATTTTGTCGAGGTGCTGCCGCGTATGAGTCTGGAGCAGGTTGCGCAGGTACTGGCAGGTGCGCGCGGGGTGGTTTCCGTTGATACCGGACTGAGTCATTTGACCGCTGCGCTCGATAAACCTAACTTTACCCTCTACGGCCCAACCGATCCGGGTCTCATTGGTGGATATGGCAGAAATCAGCATTCTCTGATATCAGCAACAAAAATGACCAAAGATATTAGTGCCGATACCCTTCTGAAAGCCATCCGAGGAATGATTTAATGCGCAAGATCCATATCATTAACCTGGAAAAAATGGGGGGTGTAGAGAGGCTTTTTCTACAATATATTCAAGATATTAGTGCCGATCAGGATCGTATTTTTTGCATCAGTAACCATATTGGGCCGGAGATAGCTCAACATCTTACTGGCCGCAGGATCACTTTTGTTAACCGGATCCTGAATAATCATCCGGTTAAATTTCCGCCTTTCCTGCGCAAATATGCTCTGCAAATCAAAACCTGGCTGGCTAACCCGGATGCGATCATCGTCTGGGATCTGGTTCCTGTTTTTGCAGCAAAGCCCACGCGGGGAAAGGTCATTTATTACGACCATGGCTGCTCGTGGCGCTATCCGCATAATAAAAAAACCCTGGCTTTCTTTGCCGCTTTGGACGGCACGATTTCCGCCTCTTTTGCGTCAAAAAGGGTAATGGCGCTACGCTTTAATCTGCCGTGCCCCTCCCGGGTATTGATTAATCGAATTATGCCACCGGAAAATATTTTTAGTGGCGAAAAACCGCTTTCCGCACCGCTACGTCTTGGCGTTGCGGCACGCCTCGTTGGGTTGAAAGGGATCAGCGTCGCATTACTGACCTTAAAAAATCTGCTTGATCGGCAGATCAATGCCACGCTGGATATTGCGGGTAAAGGGCCGGATGAACATCAATTTGTGCAGCTTGCACAGACGCTGGGAATCAGCAGCAGCGTGAACTTTCTCGGCTTCCAGGATGATCTCAGCCCTTTTTTTAACCGTATCCATATTTACCTTAGCACCCCGGTGACTGAACCGTTTGGTCTTTCCTGTCTGGAAGCCTTGTTCTATGGCGTCCCGGTTATTTACCCACTGATCGATGGTCAACCTGAGGTTGTCAAGAATGGCTACTGCGGTATTGGCATCACGCCAGACGTCACGCCAGAAGCGCATTTTGAACAGTGCGGAATCAACGTCAACTTCCCGCATGATGTTTATTACCCCGAGCAGGATGCGCTGCTGCCACCGCTATTGCTGGCACCGGAAAAATGTGCCGATGCGGTCTTAAAAATCGTTAACAGCGACTATGCCGCTTTCCGACGAAATGCTTTCGAGCATGTAAAATCAAATTTCGATGCCACCGCTTTCGTGGACGATTTTAACTCTACTATTAGCGAAATTCTGGATTCAGAGCGTGATTAAAGACTGTCAAAAAATTAAAAGTAATATTCTTAACCTGATTATTCTATTCTATTTATTTACTTTTATGTTTTATTACATCGCTCCTGTAGAAATCAGAAAGATATATTATCTGGCAGGCTACCTCACGGTACTCGCCGCGTTGCCTGCGGGCCGTTCGCTAGTGACCTGGAAAGAGAATCGGGACATTGCCGGCGCAATAGCGCTCTTTGGCCTCACCTTGTTGGGCTGGTACGGACTTACCCACACCCATAGTGAATACTGGGCGATTTACGATTCCTATAAAGATACGGGTAAAGTCATGCTCGTGACTGCCCTTATTATCTTTCTGGTCTCTAATCTCCGGTTTTCCTTTCCTGCCACGCTGTTCTCTCTCCTGCTCATCGCTGCCGGGTTGGTAATTAATTTATACGCCGTCTATCAGGGGATGGCTCTGGAATCAATGCGCCTGGAAATTAATTTTGATCGCGCCACGGTTATCGCTTATATCTTTACTATGACTAATATCGTCATGCTTGGTGCCATTCTCGAACTAAAGAGCCGATATCGCTATTTTATTTTCCTGTTTGCCGCACTAAGCGGATTTGCAGCTATTACTTATACTGAAACGCGAGCGGCGCTTCTGGCATTTCCTGTTTTAATTGTCTTGCTATTAATTGTGCATCCACGGATCCACAAAGCCCAGCTCATCAGGCTCGGCATGGCGTTTATCATCATGCTCATACTGCTGGCCGCAGCTTTCCATCAGAAGCTCACGGACCGCTATCAGGAGTTACGCCACGATGTTAGCCTGTACCAGGATAACAACAGCGTTTCATCTATTGGCGCTCGTTTAGTTATGCTCCGGACTGGCCTGCAGGCTGGTCTGGATGCGCCTTTTGGTGAATCGGCGGAACGACGCGGAGATGATATCAAGCGGCAGGTCCAGGCGAACCCAGGGCTGGCAGGGGTGCTGGATTTTATTACTGTGCACATGCATAACGAACTCATTGAAAACTTCTCACTTCGCGGTATTGCCGGCGTTACCACGCTAATCTTGCTGTATATCACCTTATTAATAAATGCCTGGAGAAAGCGCAACGTCATCCAGGGAATATTAATATTATCGGTTATAGTATATGGGTTAAGTGATGTTGTTTTCTTCAGTAAAGAAGCGACGATCGTATTCTCAACGGCGCTAATACTTTCCATTTTGCATCAAAAAATTGTGATCAAGCAGGATCGGGACTATGAGTGAAAAACCCTGTTTGTTTAGCGTCATTATCCCTGTTTTTAATAATGAGCTGTACATAAAACAGACTCTGGATTCGGTGCTATCGCAACTTGATGAGAACACTGAAGTTATTATCATCAACGATGGTTCAACTGACAATAGTGCAAGCATCATTCAGCAAACTGTTGATGCGTACCGCGGCGCAAGCCGCCTGCACTTCTTCAGTCAGCCGAATGCCGGGGTTTCAGCCACCCGTAATGTTGGCCTTGAGATGGCGCAAGGCGCCTGGTTTGGTTTTATCGATGGCGATGATCTCTGGTGCCCGGATTTCTGGCAAACGATCAAACCGATTATTCTGCAGCACGAGGTCGATTTAATCGATTTCCAGTACCATTACTTTAAAGATCAGTTGCCTGAATCCGTTACCTTGCCCGGAAGCGAGTCATCGGTAATCATCGAGCATAAAGATCATGATGCGCTGGATGAGGTGTTCCAGCGTTCTTACTGGCACATCTGGAGCCGGGTATATTGTCGCGATTTAATCAGTAAGCATCGTTTTTTTGTCGGTCGTCGCTATGAAGATATGATGTTTACCCCCTGGTTATATCTGGAGGCAAACCGCATTCTTCGCCTGAACAAGACTCTCTACTGGTATCGCGATAACGCCTATGGCATTACCCGAAATATTCAGGCTTCTGACATTAACGACATGGTATTTGCCCTCAACCAGATCCTGACTTACGTGCAAACTGGATCGCAAACAGCCATACCGATGCGTTTAATCACCTCATTAATCATAAATTGTTTCAATGAAATTAAAGGGATGCATGCAAAATTTTATGGATTTTATAATTACAGCGAGCAGACAATGTCAGCCCTGCGCACAGCTGGCAAGCTGTTACCGCCTGCCAGCATACCGCTTAAAAAGCGGCTTCATATGCGCTATCCACTGTTCTGGAAAATAGCATCCAGGTTCCGTCACTGGGTACAACAGAACCAATGAGCTACTTTTTCGTCTGGTAGTATTCGGCCAACGTCATGCCCTGTACCTGCGGGGCGAGCCAGCCAAAGAAGGCTTCCAGATCGGTATACAGGCGTTCAATGTCCTGCTGGGTTTTAAATGTCGGGCTACCGCCGGGCATATATTCCGAAGAGTGCAGCATATATTCAACGTAGTCGTTGCCCTGGACTAACGTCTGCTGTACGACTTTTTTCATCGTTTCGAGGTTACCGCCCATTGGCCGCAGCCAGTAAACCGATGGGGAACGCACTTTACCCCGCAAACGATCGTAACCCTGTTTCAGGCCGTTCATCCAGGCGGAATGCTTGTACTGAATGCTCATCGGCACTTCCAGCAGCGGCGACCGGCCTTCACGCCGAATATCATTTTCATCAACAAAGTAGGCGTGTTGTGGGAAGTGGCGATAATCGGTGCCACCGTCGCCCTGCGGGGCGCCCTTCGCCGTTTTCCAGTTTACCCGCGGCGTGACCGAACAATCCACCTGATAACCATACTCCACCAGCAGACGCGCATAGCGCTCGTCAAAGGCCCAGCGTCCGGCGCGATGACTGAGCATTTTGGTCTGAAAGGTATCCTCCAGAAGGCGGGTCATATAGTCGACTTTTTCACGCATCGCCGTATCGCTGTACTCGATCAGATACGGTTTATACCGCCAGTCGTCATCGGTGAGCGGGTTAACCGGCGGGCTGTTCCAGGCGTGCAGATGCATGCCGATTTCTGCGGTTCCCCGGGCAATGACATCTTTGGCAAACTCGATAAAAATGGGGTCGATGGCCATTTCGTAGTTGGTTAGCCAGACCGGTTTGAAACCATACTTTTCGCAAAGCTGCTGAAAACGCGGTAAGTAACGTGCATTCTCGGTAGTGATGCTGTCATGGTTTTGCCAGAGATTATCGCCCTCTGTATCAATCGTGATGAGAAATGCTGGTTTTTGCACGAAAACGTCCTCAGGCCATACGTATCCGGTCATGGTAGAGCAAGACAACGCTTCTCTCAATCTATCTGATCCCCTAGAATCGGAGTCCTGATCCTGAATGAAGAACAGAGAATGACGCCTGAAATCCGCACTTCTGGCCGCCTGAACCCGGCACGAATCCTGGTCATCAAGCTTCGTCACCATGGTGACATGTTATTGATAACGCCGCTGATTCATGTAATTAAACAACGCTATCCCGTCGCCAGCGTGGATGTGCTGTTGTATGAAGAAACCCGGGATATGCTTGCGGAGAATGCTGATATTAACCACATTTATGGCATCGATCGGCGGTGGAAAAAACAGGGAACCGGTCATCAGCTTAAGATGGAGTGGCAGCTTATTCGCACGCTGCGCCAGCAGCGCTACGATATGGTGCTCAATCTTGCCGATCAGTGGCCCAGCGCGATCATCACTAAGCTGACTGGTGCGGCCACCCGTATCGGTTTTGATTTTCCAAAACGTCGTCACCCGGCCTGGCATTTTTGCCATAGCGCCCTTGCCTCAACGCAGCAGCATAACCAGTTGCATACGGTGCAGCAAAATCTGTCGATTCTGGCGCCATTAGGGCTGGATATTGATGACGCGCCAGCGAAGATGGGCTATAGCGAACAGGACTGGACCACCAGTCGCGCACTGCTGCCAGAAGGATTTCAGGACAACTTTATCGTGATTCAGCCGACCTCCCGCTGGTTCTTTAAATGCTGGCGTGAAGAGCGGATGAGCGCATTAATTAATGCACTTTCTGAGGCAGGGTACCCGGTGGTACTGACCTCCGGCCCTGACGCCAAAGAAAAGCAGATGATAGACGCCATTATAGCGGGCAGCCCCAGTGCTCGCCTGCACTCGCTCGCCGGGCAACTGACTTTGCGCCAACTGGCGGCGGTTATCGATCATGCCCGGCTGTTTATCGGCGTCGATTCCGTGCCAATGCATATGGCTGCTGCGCTGGGTACGCCGCTGGTGGCGCTATTCGGCCCCTCCAAGCTTACCTTCTGGCGGCCGTGGCAGGCGCAGGGCGAAGTGATCTGGGCGGGTGATTTCGGCTCCATCCCCGACCCGGACGATATCGACACCAGCACAGACGAACGTTATCTCGATTTAATTCCTACCGACGCGGTTATCGCGGCGGCAAAAAAGGTACTGGCATGAGTAAATTCAGGCTGGCTCTGGTACGCCAGAAGTAT
Organism: Klebsiella sp.; assembly: GCA_036498385.1. Classification (GTDB taxonomy): domain Bacteria; phylum Pseudomonadota; class Gammaproteobacteria; order Enterobacterales; family Enterobacteriaceae; genus Klebsiella. The sequence goes on along the minus strand of DASYFN010000033.1, from coordinate 19,058 downwards.
CGCCCGGACGGCGGCGCGGAGCGCTTTGTCGCGCGCGCGCTGGAAGCCCTCGACGACAGTGACCTTGAACTGAACGTTATCACCCGCGAATGGCAGGGGCCGGTAAAGCCTGAATGGAACATCCATATCTGCAACCCGCGCAAGTGGGGGCGGGTCAGCCGCGAACGCGGTTTTGCCGACGCTGCGCGCCAGTTGTGGCAGCATGAGTCCTTTGATCTGGTGCAGAGCCATGAGCGCATCCCCGGCTGTGACCTGTACCGTGCTGGTGACGGCGTACACCGCCGCTGGCTACAGCAGCGTTCGCGTATTTTGCCCGGCTGGAAAAGCCGCCTGCTGTTTGCCGATCGCTACCATCGCTATGTGATGCAAGCCGAACGCGAGATGTACCAGGACTCACATCTGCGCGGCGTTATCTGCAATGCGCAGATGATTAAACGAGAGATTATGGAAGATTTCGGCCTGCCAGCGGAAAAAATCCACGTCATCTACAACGCCATCGATAACCAGCGTTTTCTACCGCCCACGGAAGAAGCCTTTATCGCGCTGCGCGCCAAATGGGAGTTACCCCTCCAGGCAACCTGCCTGATCTATGTGGGCTCCGGCTTTGAGCGTAAGGGACTGGAGGCGGCGATACGCGCCATCGCCCCTACCGATCGCTATCTGTTGGTGGTCGGCAAAGATAAAGAGCAGGGGCGTTATCAGCAACTGGCGAAAACGCTGAACTGCGAGAAGCGAGTGCGCTTTTTTGGTATGCAGTCGGAAACCCTGCCGTTCTATCAAATGGCCGACGGACTGCTGCTGCCGACGCTGTACGATCCGTTTCCCAACGTGATCCTTGAGGCGATGGCCTGTGGCCTACCGGTGATTACCACCACCGGCTGCGGTGGCGCGGAGTTTATCATTCAGGGTAGCAACGGCTACGTTTGTGACGCGCTGGATATCCCGGCTCTGCAGGCGTCGGTTATCGCCCTGCCTGCCCACGCGTTAGGCTCTACGCAAGGCGAACGCGCCCGCGAGCGCATCATGACCTGCACCAGTGAACGATTATCGTCGCAGTTGCTCTCCCTCTATCAGGATTTGGTGAAATAACAATGCGCATACTGTTTGTTATCGACGGCCTGCCCGGCGGCGGCGCGGAAAAAGTGGTGCTGACGCTGGCAGAATATTTTCTCAGCCAGGGTGAACAGGTATCGCTCTTCTCTCTGCGCAATGTCTGTGATTATCCGTTGCCTGAAGGGTTGGATTATCAGGTTATTGCCGATAGCTGCCGTAAACCATGGCGTAAGCTGACCGAGCTCTCCCGGCGCGCACGCCAGCTTGATGCCGCTGTTGATAAAGCAGAACAGCAGGGCCGTTTCGATCTGATATTGTCGAATCTGCATAAAACGGACCGCATTGTTTCCCGCAGCCGCGTCCTCGCGGGGCGCAATTTGTGGTTCTGCCTGCATGGGATGTTCTCCACCTCCTATCTCGGCCATCGCACCGGTTTTGACCGCTGGATAAAACAGCAGAAAATCAAGCGCGTTTACCAGGGACGCAACGTTGTTACCGTCTCTGATGCGGTAGGCAGGGACCTGGTCGAGCAGTTTGCTGTCCGCCCGGCGCAGTTGAAAACCATTTATAACCCGTTTGATATCGCCGCGCTGCGTGCTGCGGCCGATGCGCCCAGTGAACGTCCGGAGGGCGACTACATTATTCATGTCGGTCGCTTTCACCCCGGCAAACGCCATGACCGCCTGATTGAGGCGTATGCGCAAAGCGGTATCGAGGCGCCGTTGGTGCTGTTGGGACAGGGAAAACCTGAACAGGAGCAGCGCCTGCATCAGTTGGTACAGCAGCTCCAGATCGGCGATCGCGTCCTGTTTAAAGGATTTCAGAAAAACCCGTTGCCGTGGATCAAAGGGGCCAGGATGCTGGTGCTCAGTTCCGATAGCGAGGGGTTCGGCAATGTTGTGGTTGAGGCGTTACTGCTGGGCACACCCGTTGCCAGCACTCGCAGCCCGGGAGGGGTCGCTGAAATCCTTACCGGCGAACTGGCTCGCGGCCTTGCCGATCTCAACAGCCCGGCGCTGGCTCAGACGATGCAAAGCGTTTACCATAGTCCGCCAACAATCGACCCTGCGCGGCTGGAAAAATTTAGCGTGGCGTCAATTAGCCAGCAGTATCGCCAGTTGCGCAGCATCTGATACCATTATTCAACCTGGATCGTAGAGTGATGAGCCAAACACCCTTATTGAGTATCGTAGCCGCTGTCTATAACGGTGAAAAATTTCTTGCCCAATTCTTTGCGTGTATTGAGCAACAACAACTGGAAAGTTATGAACTCATCCTGGTGAATGACGGGTCGACAGATGATAGCCTTGCGGTTATCAACCAGTGGAAAGCGCGTCTGCAAAATATCATCGTGCTGGAGCAGGAAAACCAGGGGGTTTCGGCGGCGCGTAATACCGGCCTCGCCGTAGCTGGCGGTAAGTACCTGACCTTCCCGGATATCGATGATAATCTCTACCCCGGCATGTACCGCACCTTGCTGGAGATGGCGGAAAAGGGCAATCTTGATGTCGCCACCTGCAACGGTCTTTACGTCTATGAGACGAAAAAAGAGAGCCAGCCTATTTTTCCTCTCGACCGCCTGCAGTCTACCGGCGTTTTACCTGGCCACGTGTGGTTAAAACAGGCGCTGGACTCACGTAAATTCCTGCACGTAACCTGGTTGAATATCTACCGGCGCGAGTTTATCGCAAGCCACAGCTTCCACTTTGAGCCGGGTCTGCGTCATCAGGATATTCCCTGGACTACTGAAGTGCTGCTGGCGGCAGAACGCGTGCAGTACACCAGCGAGCAGTTCTATGAGTACTATATCCACTCGGAGTCGGTGTCACACAAGCCAGACAATGACGATACGCTAATCCGTTCCGCGCATCACTATATGAAAATCCTCGAAATGCTGGATGACATTAATCGGCGTTATGCGGACAAAACGCGAGATATCAAAGCCTGCCGCTGGCAAATAGCGAAAGAGGGACTGGGGATCATTCATACGATAGACGAGATGAAAGATCGCGAAAAACAACGGCGTCTCATTGCAGAATTTTTTGAGCGCGGCATATGGCAGCTCATCTGGAAAAATGCCCATGATCTGCGCTTACGCTGGCGGCTGGGACGGCGTTATTTCCGTCTGAAGAAAAGGCTGACAAACTAAGCCCCGTGTCCCGTAACCCGCCGGAAAAGGTGCGGTATATTCTGGAGAAGTATGAGTAAAATTGCGAAACAAGTCGCCGCTGGCCTCTTCCTCACCATCCTGAAGGCAACCGGCTATAGCGTAAAAAAAATTACCCGTTTTTCAGCGCAGGATCGACTGAATACCATTGCGATATTCTCGACGACGGCGTTAGGGGATTTCCTGTTCAATACGCCAGCCATCAGAGCCATAAAAGCCCGCTGGCCAGATGCAAAGCTGCTGTTGGTTATCAATCAGCGTAACAAGGCGCTGGCCATCGGTAGCCCGCTTTTCGATGAGGTTCTGTACTGGAACGGGAAAGCCAACGGTGTGCTACCGCTGGCAAAAACGTTGCGCCGCCATGGCGTCGATGCCACGTTTATCCTGCATTCACGCGCTCCTTACGATATTATCGCAGCCTCCCTGGCTCGCTCCCGCTATATCCTGAAAGACGTATATTTTAACGATTATCAGGGAAGGTCGACTTTCCTCCTGGCGCCGTATCTGTCCGCGTTTTACGATAACAGGCAAAACGGCAATATCCATCTGATCCATCAGAAAACCCAACTGCTGGCTGCCGTTGGTATCGACACGCCATCAGAGGAGATGTTCATTCCGGCCCCCTTTACGCCTGAGCATGCCGATATCCCTGTTATCGGGGTTCATGCCGGGGCATCCACGCCTGAAAGATGCTGGCCGGAGGAAAATTTTTCACGGTTGATCGAGCAACTTATCAGCAATCATGACACTATGCGGATTGAGCTGATCGGTGCGGCGGGCGAGACGGCCCTGAATCAACGCATTATTGAAGGTATGACGGTCGCAAGCGACAGGGTTAAAAACGTCGCCGGCACGACAAACCTTATCCAACTGGCAGCAAAAGTGGCCGGGTTTAAGGCTCTGGTTGTGGGCGATACCGGCCCGCTACATATTGCCGTTGCCGTGAAAACACCGACCGTGGGACTGTACGGAAGCCAGAGCGCTATCGATGGCGCTGCCCCGATTCAGGATCAGGCGATCCATCAGTGTATTCAGTCGCCAGAAGAGCAAAGCGGAATAAAAGGCATCAGCATTGCCGAAGTTTATGCTGCGACGGTACGCGCCCTTCGCTCACCACCCGATCCTAAAGCGCCTTAAGAGATAGCTTTAAACGCACTAAATGCTTAGAATTTGCCCGCTGAAACAAAAAAACGGATACATCCTTTGGAATTGCTTTATACCGCTTTACTCTACCTTATACAGCCCCTGGTGTGGCTGCGACTGTTATTACGCAGCCGTAAAGCCCCTGCCTATCGTGAACGCTGGGCGGAACGTTATGGTTTCTGTCAGAATAAAGTAGAACCACACGGGATTTTGCTGCACTCCGTTTCCGTTGGTGAGACGCTTGCAGCCATTCCGCTGGTTCGTGCACTGCGCCACCGCTACCCCTATCTGCCAATCACCGTCACCACCATGACGCCAACCGGCTCTGAACGCGCAATGTCCGCTTTCGGCAAAGATGTGCATCACGTCTATCTGCCTTACGATTTGCCCGGTGCGATGAATCGCTTCTTTAATACCGTTCAGCCAAAGCTGGTTATCGTGATGGAGACCGAGCTGTGGCCGAATATGGCTGCCACGCTGCATAAGCGTAAAATCCCGCTGGTTATCGCCAACGCCCGCCTGTCCGAACGTTCGGCGAAAGGCTATGCCAAACTGGGTAAATTTATGCGTCGGCTGCTGAGCCGCATTACGCTTATCGCCGCGCAGAATGAAGAAGATGCTAACCGCTTTATCGCCCTTGGCCTGAAACGCAATCAGTTGGCGGTTACCGGTAGCCTGAAGTTTGATATTTCGGTGACTCCGGAGCTGGCCGCTCGCGCCATCACCCTGCGCCGCCAGTGGGCGCCGCATCGTCAGGTGTGGATTGCCACCAGTACCCACGATGGCGAAGAACAAATTATTCTTCAGGCGCATAAGAAGCTGCTGGAAAGTTTCCCCAACCTGCTGCTGATCCTGGTTCCTCGTCACCCGGAACGTTTTAGCGACGCTCGCGAGATGGTGCAGAAAGCGGGAATGAGCTACACCCTGCGCAGCACTGGTGAAATTCCTTCAAACAGTACCCAGGTGGTGGTTGGCGATACCATGGGCGAGCTGATGCTGCTGTACGGCATTGCCGACCTCGCGTTTGTCGGCGGCAGCCTGGTGGAGCGCGGCGGCCATAATCCGCTGGAGCCCGCAGCCCATGCCCTTCCGGTGCTGATGGGTCCTCACACCTTCAACTTTAAAGATATCTGCGCCAGGCTGCAGAAGGCCGATGGCCTGATCACGGTTACGGATGTCGATTCGCTGGTCACCCAAGTGTCCAATTTGTTAAACGATGAAGATTACCGTCTGTGGTGCGGTCGTCATGCGGTGGAAGTCCTGCACCAAAACCAGGGTGCACTCTCCCGCCTGCTACAGTTACTGCAACCCTATTTGCCGCAACGGAGCCATTAATGTCGCCTCGACTCTCGGTCGTGATGATCGCCAAAAATGCAGCGGACCTGTTGCCTGATTGTCTGGCGTCGGTAAGCTGGGCCGATGAGATAGTGCTGCTGGATTCCGGTAGCAGCGACGACACCGTTGAATTAGCCCGCAGCCTCGGCGTACAGGTTTATATCAATGCCGACTGGCAGGGCTACGGCATTCAGCGCCAGCGCGCCCAAAATTACGCCACCGGTGATTACGTGCTGATGATTGATACCGACGAGCGCGTCACCCCGGAACTTCAACAGTCTATCCGCAGCGTACTGGCCGTGCCGAAAGCCGGTGTGATATACAGCATCGCCCGGCGCAACTATTTTCTTGGCCGCTTTATGCGTCATAGTGGCTGGTATCCGGATCGTGTGATGCGCCTGTACGAGCGCGACCGTTACCGCTATAACGATAATCTGGTTCACGAATCTCTCGATAGTCAAGGCGCGCAGGTTATCGGGCTCCCGGGCGATCTGCTGCATCTGACCTGCCGTGATTTTTCCGCCTTTCAGCAAAAGCAGTTGGCCTATGCCTCCGCCTGGGCGCTTGAGCGTCATCAGAGAGGTAAAAAGACTTCGCTGGTCAGTATCTTCGGCCATACGCTGGGAGCCTTTGTGAAAACGCTGCTGCTGCGCGGCGGCGTTCTGGATGGAAAACAGGGCTGGCTGCTGGCAGTGGTCAACGCGCAATATACGTTTAATAAATACACCGAGCTGTGGGCGCTAAGCCGCGGCTACTCGGAGACGGAGAAAGTGTCATTATGAGCACAAAAGCGATCTATCCGGGAACCTTCGACCCTATAACTAACGGCCATCTCGATATCGTCACCCGTGCGGCCAGCATGTTTGATAAGGTGCTACTGGCTATTGCCGCCAGCCCGGGCAAACAACCGATGTTTACCCTCGACGAGCGCATCGCGCTGGCCACCCAGGCAACGGCGCATCTGGTAAACGTTGAGGTTATCGGCTTTAGCGATTTAATGGCCAATTTTGCCCGCGCACAGCAGGCAAATATTTTAATTCGCGGCCTGCGGGCGGTAGCGGATTTTGAATATGAGATGCAACTGGCGCACATGAATCGTCATTTGATGCCGACGCTGGAGAGCGTGTTTCTGATGCCATGCAAAGAGTGGTCGTTTATCTCCTCTTCGCTGGTGAAAGAAGTGGCGCGCCACCAGGGCGATGTCTCTCACTTTCTGCCGGCAAACGTTCACCAGGCGCTGCTGAAGAAGCTGTAGTAAGGTTTTTACCCATGTACTCCCCCGCTCGCGCTGCGCTTAGCGGGGCTAGCTCCGTTGCCGCCCTGTAGCCGGATTCACGGCAACCACCGCACCTTACTTCTGGCACTGGCGACAATAAAACGTCGCCCGCTGGGCGTGTTTACTGCCGATAACCGGCGTCCCACAAATGCGGCACGGCTTCCCCTTACGGCCATACACCTGTAACTCCTGGGCAAAGTAGCCCGGTTTACCGTCGCTTTGCAGAAAATCTTTCAGCGTCGTCCCCCCCTGGTCAATTGAACGCAGTAGTACCAGCTTGATGACCTTCACCAGTTGTTCGCACTCCTCACGTGACAATGAAGAAGCCAGCCGATCGGGATGGATACCCGCCGAAAACAGCGATTCGCTGGCGTAGATGTTGCCAACCCCAACCACCAGCTTGTTATCCATCAGCCAGGGCTTAATCGCGGTTTTCTTCTTCGCGCACTTTTGCTGGAGATAATCAGCGTTGAACTCATCGCTCAGTGGCTCCGGCCCCAGATGCGTCAGCACTGGATGGCCTTCCAGCTCTTTGGTCCACAGCCAGGCGCCAAAGCGACGCGGATCGGTGTAGCGCAGGACCTTGCCATTACTCATCACCAGGTCAACATGATCGTGTTTTTCCGCTGGCAGCTCTTCGCTGAGGATACGCAGGCTTCCCGACATCCCAAGGTGGATGATAATCCAGCCGTCGGGCAGTTCCAGCAGCAGGTATTTGGCACGGCGGCGCACGCTGAGAACCGGAACATCGCTCAGGCGATAGATCTCTTCGGAAACCGGCCAGCGCAGCCGCCCGTTACGCACAATAGCATGCTCGACGCGCGCGCCAACCAGATGCGGCTCAATGCCGCGGCGACTGGTTTCTACTTCAGGTAATTCAGGCATTCATCTCTCGAAAAAAGCGGAAAGAGGCACTATCTTACCGCTTTCAGCAACGGGGGTCAGGGCAATTGTTGTTTCACATGCCCGAAATTCATGCCAACGGTCAGCCGTCTGCCTTCGGGATGCGGTTTAAATTTCCAGCGCCATAACATATTAACAGCCTGCGCGTCATACAGTTCGACTTCACTGCTTTTGCTCACCAGCACCAGCGTCGGAACGCCATTTTTATCAACATCGACAGTAAGCTCAGTCCGTTTATCACCCTGGACCTGCTCCTTCTTCCACGAGACGTCAAATAAAGACGCATTCACCACGTCTTTCTGGTCAATATCAACCGACACACGCACCTGTGAATCAAAGGGGGCGATAACTTCATGTCGGTCCAGCTTATCACTCGCAGGCAAAATCTCCCTGGCTTTAGCGGGATCGCCCCCTTTCACCTTTTCTCCAAGGATATCGGCATAATCCGCATAGACCTTAGCCGAAAGAATCGAATTACGATCGCCCATGCCAACCCGCATCATCAGCCGGGTTTTAATGTCCTCAATGCTCTGCCCACTATCCTTAGTATCTGACTGTAACTGCAGGTAATAGACCATCGCCCCAATGTACAGCTCGGGATCACGCTCCCCCCACAGACTACCCCAGGCCTGCCAGACCTGCGGGTCATCCGATGCCAACGCCAGGAGTTGAGCCCACTTAGCACGTCGCTCATCAATAGGGCCAAAGTTGGTTCTCAGTGCCAGAATCTTCAACAGCGGCACAAAGTACGGATGCGTCTCCACCAGGGCTTCTATCGCCCTGTTTACTTCGACGAAAGCGTCTACCCCGTATGCGCTATTTTTTTCCCTTTGTTTTCTTAAGATAAGCTGTAAATTCTGGGCCTCTTCCAGACTCAACTTTTTCTGCGGATAGTACCGTTTCATCCGTTCAAATTGGGCAAGCATCTCTTTCGCTGCAGCTTCCATCCCAACTTTATTATGGCGGGCCGCCATCCGGGCGATGCGTATCGCCCGCGCCTCCATCTCCTGATAGTGTTCCTCGGGAGGAAGACGATCGCTAATAAATGTCACAGGTATTAACAGACGTTGCCCCTGTGGGATAGGATGAAAACGCCAGTGTTGCGCGTAGTACAGCGCCGCCTGGTCAAATTTCTCAACGCCGCTACTGCACTCGACCACTATATTTAACAACTCACCACTCATGTGAATATCCAGCGAGAGTATCGTCGTCGCCGACTTGATATGTTTATTTATAGCCGGGTAAGGCATTGAGAGGATAGTCTCTTTAATAACCCCATATTTTTCGGCCTCAACGTTTACGCGCCCCGGAAAGCGTGCATTCATCGCACTGGTGCTACGCACAGGAGCGTCCCTGAACACCAGAGAATGCGCCAGGGGTAATACCTCGTCGGCCTCTCCCTTTACATACTCTGCCAACGGTGAAGCACAGGATCGGGCTTGCATCCTGGCCTGCAGAATTTTCAGGATTTGCCGATCATCAGGCGGCATTTGCGCGATGTATGCCTGCAGCCGCTGCTGTAGCGCAGGTTGACGCTTCCCCTCACTCAGACCATCCGCCATCAATAGCCCGGTGGTAATACTTTGCACTAGCGGCTGAAACTGCGCACTCCGCACTCGCTCATCATCACGGGACTGGATCAATGCGACTGCCCAGCCCAACCAACTGTCAGGATTGGCTGGCGCAATAGCGATGGCCCGGCGAAACGCAGCTTCCGCCAGCGTTTTATTCTCATTTGTTGTCAGGGTAAAGACAGCCGTTGCCAACGTCAGATCGCTGCGATCCACCATCCAGGTCAGATAATCAGCCATTTCGGGCAATGCTTTTGCCTCCTGCTCTGGATTGCCCAGCGCCTGTTGCCAGAGCGCATCCGCAGTGGCAGCATCTCCTTCATTCCAGCCCAGGGGGTGTTCCGCCAGCGGCTTTTTATGATCGACAAAATGCTCGAGGATCTCGTTCTGATTAAGCGGTTTGCTCAGGATTATCTTAGTAAAGCGGGTGTTGTGGTCATATAAAAATGTCTCCCAGACGGGGGATGCCAGCTGATTCATACTTTGCCAGCGCCGTTGGTTTTGCTCGCCGATGGGCATATTAAACAGCGTAATGCCGACAACGAAAACGAGCTGCGCCACGGCAGCGATCAGATAGCCTTTGTTACGGCGGGTAACCGAGACCCACATCAGGGCGGAAAAATAGAGAATTCCTCCCAGCCACAGACCATAGAGATATAAACGTTGAGGGGCATTCAGCACCGCTGGCACCAGCGACAACATATCCATTAAGCGGAATGGCGCCGACCAGAACCATGTCACACCTTGCGGAATGAAAAATATCAGCATCAGCGCGATGATAACCAGCAGAAATTTTAGCTTCAGCGTCATCATTTATGGCTTACTCCGAATAATCGCCAGTAAACCCATTACGACCATCCAGATAAAAACAAGCAATACCGCTGAGTCACCGAAATGAGCAGGCCAGGGACCGCTAAGTCGGGCAACATTGCGGGCCAGCATTGCCATTATCAGCGTACTAACAAGCGCCAGCGTTCCGTGCCAGGCAAATGAAGGAACTTTGCTGCGAATATTGCGCCACAGTAACGTTAACGGCCCAGGCCCGGTTGCTGGACGAGGAGTGGCGGCGGCTGGCGCTGCCTGTGGTCGTCGTTTTGCCGGGGCAGGATGTGGGCGAACGACCTGCGTCTGTCTATGCTGCTTCGCCTGTTTTATACCCTCAAGAACCTGTTCTTCCCGCGCACAAACCAGGCACGGCATCCCGGTGAAATGCTGGTGTTTCTGACTACAAAAAGTAATTTTTTGCGTGCTGCGTAGCGCATAAGGACGCAATGCCTGTGCCCATTCATCGGCAGAAGGGCGTCGGGCGGGTGAACCGCTAAAAGCGCGATCCAGCAATTTACGCAAATCGGTCGGCAGCAGGTGGTGAGTACTTGCCGGTACCGGAGCGATATCCTTTGTGGCATTGATGCCGTAAGCGTAGCAGCCCACAGCAATACGCCCCGGCAAATCATCAGGCACCTTCACCGTTTGCGAGCGACCGCTATAGGGATGAATACCGTGATTGAGAAGCTGGAAAATAATGACTGCCAGCGCAAAGCGATCCTGTGTCTCCTCCTGTTCGCCGGGTACCTGCCCGATGCGCTGAAACTCAGGCGCCAGGTAATCCGGCGTAAACTGCCCGGCAGGAAAACGCTCACCCTCACCCTGGATACTAAAACCATCGCAGTCCAGCAGTGCGATATACAGGCTGTCGCGATAAAAACGCAGGTTAACCGGCTTCATATCGATAACCCGGTGCTGTCGCGCGTGCAGCGCCGAAATCAGGGTGGCGAGATTACAGGCCAAGCTCACTTTCGCGCCGATCCCCTCCGGTAGATTCTGCGCTTTCGCCTGCCGCGCCTGCAAAATATACTCCAGCTCGATACTGCGCTGGATATCCAGGATCGGCATGACAAAGCCAATAACGCGCTGCCGTTCGTCAAAGAGCAAATAGTCAGGCCACGCCAGTTGGACAATAGTGTCTCCCTGCGCAGGCGCGGGGATCTGCGGGCGCTGCTCAAGCATGGCGCGAAGCTTACGCTGGTAATAACGAGTATCGGTATGGGGGTGATAAATTTTCGCAACGCGGGAGGCGTCGTCTGCCAGAAAGTAGACGCTGCCTGCGCCGCCGCTCTTGATGAGTTTCCCTAAACGTACCGTACGACGCTGTTCGTTATAGCAGGCCGGTATTTTTTTATCCTTCATTACTCAGGGCTACCAGAAGCGTCTTGTCATCACCGGTTATCGCCCAGGTGCGTGGGTCGTCAAGCGTTGCACATATCGCCTCACTCCCCTTAACTTCAGAAACCTGCTGCAAATAGGACAACACAGGATCCATAAAGGGGGCGAATAATGCATCGCCGCGCCGATTGAGCGCAAACGGCTGCACGCCATCAGACATCATCACCAGTTGCGTGGCTCTGCCAACAAACTTATTGATCCGTAAATGCTCTCGCCAACCCTCGCTGGTGAGGAACCAGGTCTGGTTGGCGTATTCACCATTTTCAGGTAAAGAGAAGTGTTGTTCATCGCCAACAGTGAGCGCTGCGACACCATCGCCGATATGCAGAACTACGGAGTCAGTCGCCCCCAGCCATACAGCCAGAACAGTACAGGCAAAATCACCTGCGGAGGATCCCCGCTCTTGTGCCTGTATCAGAACGTCCTCACGCACGCTCTCCACCAGCGCCGCCAGTTGTTCTTCATCAGGCCCGGCTGTGATTTTCGCCAGACGATCGGCCAATCCATAAGCGACCAAAGCCGCGCCGTGTTCACTATAAGCGGCAGAGCCCGCACCGTCACAAACGACAGCGACAAGGCGATCGCCAAGATTGCGATAACAAAAGGCATCCTGGCACGGAAGGTTATTTTGTCGGTGGCTGCTGCCGATAACCGACGAGGCATAAACGCGCCAGCTCATCGCATCAGACCGAAATTTCTGACCAGCTATCAGTCGGCGGCAATTGTGCTTTGCCGCCTGGCGTCGACTGCGACACGACTTGCATGCTGGCGCTAAGCCAGAGGAACAGTTCGCGGAACTGCAGTCCCTTCAGGCGCTTCACGCCATGAATACCGCTATGGCTGAAGTACCCCATTGATTCAGTTGCTTCTTTTCCTACGCTAATGGGGAAAACAGCGACTTTATTTGCCGCCTGCGCTTCACGACATTCCTGCGCCGCAGCCTGCCAGTTATCTGTTGGCTCGCCATCGGACATTAAAAACAGCCAGGGTCGGGTATAGGGTACGCCGGCCGCTTTCAGACGCTGCTTTTCAGCTTCGATTTCGCCCAGTGCCAGGCTAACGGCCTGCCCGGTTGGCGTTAAGCCATTTGCTTCAAGGACGGGAGCTGTGAAGTCCATCGCATCACACCAGTCGCCGTACAGCTCACACTCATCGTAACCGCCGTATTTAATCACCAGCAGACGAACGCGTTTAGCAGCAATGACATCATGCTTGAGTTCTTCTTCTAACAGTTTGAGTCCTTGATTTAGCTGGGCAATTGGCTCGCCCCCCATGCTACCTGAACAATCGAGGACCAAAATTAAAGGCGTACGCTGTTCGCTATTATCGATAAAGGAAACATCTGGAATGAATGACGTCATAACAATCCCTGTCGCTGGTTTTCTGTACCAGCAGAATAAACATCCCTGCCGGGTAAGACAAGAAAAACCAACTCATTCACATAGTTAATAATTAAAAGCAAAGTAGAGGAATGAATGATAAATTTCAGAGGAAGGAGTTGCTCTAAAGCGGAAACAAAAAACCCCGCCGGAGCGGGGTTTTTCTGTACAAGGAAGCTAAAATTATTTGATTTTAGCTTCTTTGTATAAAACGTGCTGACGGACAACTGGATCGAATTTTTTCAGTTCCAGTTTTTCCGGCTTAGTACGTTTGTTCTTCGTGGTGGTATAGAAGTGACCAGTACCAGCAGAAGAAACCAGCTTGATTTTCTCACGAATACCTTTAGCCATGATTTATTTCCTCTAAGTACTTAGTACTTTTCGCCACGGGCACGCAGTTCGGACAGAACTGTATCGATGCCTTTCTTATCAATAACACGCATACCTTTAGCAGATACGCGCAGGGTGACAAAACGCTTCTCGCTCTCAACCCAGAAACGGTGAGAGTGCAGGTTCGGCAGGAAACGGCGTTTAGTCGCGTTCAGTGCGTGGGAACGGTTGTTACCGGTCACCGGACGCTTGCCAGTAACTTGGCAGACTCGGGACATGTCTATTCTCCAAAAATCAAATTAGCTCGAGCTTCGTATGGGGTATTGGCGCCTCGTCAGGCTTTACAGCCCGGTCATCGCAGTTCTATATACGTTATCCTTCAAACCGTCTTTTTTGTTGGCTGCGCTCGTTCACCCTGGTCACTTACTGATGTAAGTTCCGGGGATTCACTCCCTTGCCGCCTCAATACAGCTTGAAAGATTTCGCATATATGCGAACTCTCGATTGCCAGGCCCAAATGCCAAACCCGAGATTCTCAAAGGTGGCGTAGTATACGCTGACTCGGCGATGCGCTCAAGTCCCGAACAGACAAAGATCCCGATGGATCGCATGATCGGAGCTAAATCCAGCCGCGCTCAGCAAAAGATACGTACGCTCCGCGGCCAATAACAAGGTGATCAAGCACACGTATCTCCATGAATCGACAACATTTCATCACTCTTTCGGTAATCAACCTGTCGGCCTTGCTCGGCTCAGGACTACCGGATGGATGATTATGCGCCAGGATCACTGCGGCGGCGTTCACTTTGATGGCTTCGCGTACGATTTCTCGCGGATGCACCTCAACGTGGCTAAGAGTACCAGAAAAAAGTCGGCTATGTTTCAATACCCGGTTCTGATTGTCTAAAAAGATCACCAGGAAGATCTCGCGCTCTTCGTCGGTCAGTTGGCTTTGCAGAAATTCCCGCGTCATCGACGGGGTAACCAACGAGGGTTCTTCCGTCATCCGCAGACTAAAATAACGTCGCGCCAGTTCAGCAATACCTTTTAGCTGCGCATATTTCGCCAGACCAATTCCTTCAACCTCATCAAACTGCGACTCTTCCGCCGATAACAGACCGTACAGCGAACCAAAACGCTGCAGCAAATCTCGCGAAAAAGTCATAACACCCTGCGTGCGGGTTCCGGTACGTAAAAACAGCGCTAACAGCTCAATGTCCGACAAAACTTCGATACCGTAGCGCTGCATCTTTTCCCTTGGCATTAGCGTTTCCTGTATATCCATCGCGGCTTCTCCTTCCCAGTCCGCGCTATCCTGACACAGCCTTTTTGCGCCGCCGATAAGCAAGTTTGATCCATGCGTAGCGCCTCGCAAAGTGGATCTCCACCAGGCACACGACGCCGCCAGGATTGTGATAAGATGCGCGAATTCTGATGTACCGTAACAGGAAAAAATCATGATGAGTCTGGCTGGTAAAAAGATCGTTCTTGGCGTGAGTGGCGGCATTGCTGCCTATAAAACGCCGGAGCTGGTGCGCCGCCTGCGCGACCGTGGCGCGGATGTCCGCGTCGCCATGACGGAAGCCGCCAGGGCCTTCATTACGCCATTAAGTTTACAGGCGGTATCCGGTTATCCGGTTTCCGACAGCCTGCTTGACCCGGCCGCCGAAGCGGCAATGGGCCACATTGAGCTGGGTAAATGGGCCGATCTGGTCATTCTCGCCCCAGCCACCGCCGATTTAATCGCCCGCGTCGCGGCAGGCATGGCCAATGACCTCGTATCGACGATTTGCCTTGCTACGCCGTCGCCAGTCGCAGTCGTGCCCGCCATGAACCAGCAGATGTATCGCGCCGCCGCCACCCAGCATAATCTTGACGTTATTGCCGCTCGAGGTCTGCTGATCTGGGGCCCGGACAGCGGCAGTCAGGCCTGTGGTGATATTGGCCCAGGACGGATGCTGGACCCGCTGACCATTGTGGATATGGCCGCGCAGCACTTCTCTCCTGTCAAAGATTTGCAAAATCTCAACATCATGATTACTGCGGGTCCAACCCGCGAGCCGCTGGATCCGGTGCGTTATATCACTAACCACAGTTCTGGTAAGATGGGCTTCGCGATCGCCGCCGCCGCCGCGCGTCGCGGGGCAAACGTCACGCTGGTGAGCGGCCCGGTTTCGCTGCCTACGCCGCCGTTTGTCCACAGAATTGATGTCACCACGGCGCTGGAAATGGAAGCCGCAGTGCAAAACGGCGCCTCCCGGCAGCATATTTTTATTGGCTGCGCGGCGGTCGCCGACTACCGTGCAGTCACCATCGCCGAAGAAAAAATCAAAAAACAAGGTGATGAACTAACCCTGAAAATGGTTAAAAATCCGGATATCGTCGCAGGGGTCGCCGCGCTTAAGGCCAACCGCCCTTACGTCGTTGGGTTTGCCGCCGAAACAAATAATGTGGAAGAATACGCACGGCAAAAGCGAGCCCGTAAAAATCTCGATCTGATTTGCGCCAATGATGTTTCACAGCCAAATCAGGGATTTAACAGCGACAGCAATGCATTACATCTTTTCTGGCTGAAGGGAGATAAGCGCTTACCACTTGAGCGCAAGGAACTCCTGAGCCAATTATTACTCGACGAGATCGTTACCCGTTATGATGAAAAAAATCGACGTTAAGCTTCTGGACCCGCGTATTGGCCAGCAATTTCCGCTGCCGACCTATGCCACCTCTGGTTCCGCCGGACTTGACCTGCGAGCCTGTCTCGATGACGCCGTAGAGTTGGCTCCTGGCGCAACAACCCTTGTGCCGACCGGCCTGGCGATTCATATTGCTGATCCGTCTCTGGCAGCGGTTATTCTCCCGCGCTCCGGACTGGGCCATAAACACGGTGTTGTACTGGGTAACCTGGTCGGCCTGATTGATTCTGACTATCAAGGCCAGTTGATGGTTTCCGTCTGGAACCGCGGCCAGCAGAGCTTCACTATCGAACCCGGCGAGCGTATTGCTCAAATGGTGTTTGTGCCTGTTGTTCAGGCGGAATTTAACCTGGTGGAAGATTTTGACGCCACCGATCGCGGCGAAGGTGGCTTCGGTCACTCAGGGCGTCAATAAGCCCGGTGATAGAAAGAAATCTTTCGGGGCGTAGCCGACAAAAGGGTAGCCTGAAGGATGACGTGGAACCTGCATCGCAAAGCGCACTAATGCAATAACATAACCGCAGGCAACAGCTTGCGGTCGCTTTGTGGATGCCTGCCTGGCAAGTGTTTTTTTTCAGGGGTATTTTAAAACATGGCAGAAAAACAAACTGCGAAAAGGAATCGTCGCGAAGAAATACTTCAATCTCTGGCGCTAATGCTTGAATCCAGCGATGGGAGTCAGCGCATCACCACAGCGAAACTGGCGGCGTCCGTTGGCGTATCCGAAGCGGCTCTGTATCGGCATTTCCCGAGCAAGACTCGCATGTTTGATAGCCTGATTGAATTTATCGAAGACAGCCTGATTACGCGCATCAATTTGATTTTAAAAGATGAGAAAGACACCACAGCGCGCCTGCGTCTGATTGTGTTGTTGATTCTTGGGTTTGGCGAGCGTAATCCCGGGCTGACAAGAATTCTGACCGGCCATGCGCTGATGTTTGAACAGGACCGGCTTCAGGACCGCATCAACCAGCTGTTTGAACGTATTGAAGTACAGTTGCGTCAGGTGTTGCGTGAAAAGAAAATGCGCGAAGGCGAAGGCTATACCGTCGATGAAGCCCTGCTGGCCAGCCAGCTGTTGGCATTCTGCGAAGGGATGCTATCCCGCTTTGTGCGCAGCGAGTTTAAATATCGTCCGACGGACGACTTTGACGCCCGCTGGCCTTTGGTCGCCGCCCAACTGAAATAATCCTCTCCTGTCTTTATGCAGCCGAAAGGCTGCATCTCTTCCAACAGGAACACCCTGCATTATCCGCGTCGAATACGAGGTTGCTCTTACCGGAGCGGCTGACAGCGTTGGAGGCAATCAACCCGGCAGATCGCTGCCTGCCGGGCTGATGTTTATATCCCGTAAGCTTCGCGATAGGCGCGAACGGACGCCAGATGTTCAGCCATTTCCGGTTTCTCTTCCAGATAGCTGATCAGGTCTTTCAGCGTCACGATGGAAATCACTTTACAGCCATAGTCGCGCTCAACTTCCTGAATCGCGGAGATTTCGCCGCGTCCGCGTTCCTGACGATCAAGGGAAATCAGCACCCCGGCCAGCTCTGCGCCGTTAGCCTGAATAATTTCCATTGATTCCCGAATCGCGGTGCCAGCGGTAATAACATCATCCACCAGCATCACGCGGCCCTGTAGCGCGCTACCCACCAGATTTCCGCCCTCGCCGTGGGTCTTCGCCTCCTTGCGGTTAAAGCAGTAAGGCAGATCGCGGTCATGGTGTTCCGCCAGCGCGACCGCCGTGGTCGTGGCAATCGGAATGCCTTTGTAGGCCGGGCCGAACAGCAGGTCAAAATCAACCCCGGAATCCACCAGCGCTTCGGCGTAAAAACGACCTAACAGAGCCAGATCGCGCCCGGTATTAAACAGGCCGGCGTTGAAGAAATAGGGGCTCTTGCGCCCGGATTTCAGCGTAAATTCGCCAAACTTAAGGACCTGCTTGTTAAGCGCAAACTCAATAAACTGGCGCTGATATAATTTCATGGATTCGCTCCTCATCTTAGCGTTCATCCCATCAGGCTACCTTGCTTGTCATTATGCGCCAGGGTAGTGCTCAGACAAAACTCACGGAGTTTTGAACGCCCTTCAGGGCGGCCCGAAGGGTGAGCGTAGCGATTCATCCTCACGTACTCTATGTACGTTCCGGTTTTTCCGCGCTAGCCCAGCGCAAACTGCCTGCGCCAGTCACACCTGATGGAATAGCCTCTTACTATACAGACAAAAAAAGCGACTTCTCAGTCGCCTTAAAACTAGTTTTGCAACGCCGCTTTCTGCGTCGTGACAATGGATTCGATGCCTCCTCTGGCCAGGGCCAGCAGGGTGAGGAGCTCCTCATGGGTGAACGGCTCGCCTTCCGCCGTGCCCTGTACCTCGATGATGCGACCATCTTCGGTCATCACCACGTTCATATCGGTTTCCGCTGCGGAATCTTCAACATATTCCAGATCGCAAATCGCTTCGCCATTCACGATACCTACAGAGACCGCCGCCACCATCCTTTTCATCGGGTTGGTTTTCAGCTTACCGGCTGCGACCAGCTTATTCAGCGCATCGGCCAGCGCCACGCAGGCCCCGGTGATAGAGGCGGTACGGGTGCCACCATCAGCCTGCAGAACGTCGCAGTCCAGAGTGATGGTGAATTCACCCAGCGCTTTCAGGTCAACAGCCGCGCGCAGCGCACGCGCGATCAGGCGCTGGATTTCCATTGTGCGGCCGCCCTGCTTACCTTTTGCGGCTTCACGCGCGTTGCGCGTGTGGGTAGAACGCGGCAGCATGCCGTATTCAGCGGTGATCCACCCCTGGCCCTGGCCTTTCAGAAAGCGCGGCACGCCTTCATCAATAGAAGCGGTGCACAATACTTTAGTGTCACCAAATTCGACCAGCACGGAGCCCTCTGCGTGTTTTGTGTAGTTACGGGTCAGGGTTACTGGGCGCACTTGATTAGCGCTACGGCCTGCTGGACGCATGATAGAAATCTCCGGCTTG
>DASYFN010000032.1:0-8097 GCA_036498385.1 Klebsiella sp. | reverse complement strand
CTGGAAGATATTTTTCGCCAGGTCGAGACCAATACGTTTAATATTCATGATGGACACCTCCTCCGGGACTCTGAAGTTTAACACCTCAGTCTGGCACGTTGATGCCGTAAGGTGGGAGGTGTCCATCACATCGGGCTACCGGTCGGGTCTTCTTTCCCTAAATTGATAGCGCCAGCAGGGTGCCCTGGGCGATTGCTCGCCGGGCATCCAGCTCCAGCGCCACATCGCAGCCGCCAATCAGATGCACCGATTTACCCGCCGCCTGCAGCGGCTCGGCCAGCTCACGGCAGGGATCCTGACCGGCGCAGATAATCACCTGATCGACATTGAGTACCTGATATTCGCCGCCAATTGTGACATGTAAACCTGCATCATCGATCCGTTGATAGCTAACGCCGGGGATCATTTTGACGCCACGGGCCAGCAGGGTGGTGCGGTGGATCCAGCCGGTGGTTTTCCCCAGACCGTCGCCGGGCTTGCTGGTTTTGCGCTGGAGCATCACGATCTGGCGCGGACTTTTCGCTAATTGCATCCCTTCCGGGCGCAATCCGCCCGCGGCCTGCAGACTGGTATCAATCCCCCATTCGGCGCAGAACTCGCCGATATTCTGGCTGGTGGCGACGCCGGACTGGCTGAGGTACATGGCGGTATCAAAGCCGATCCCGCCGCAGCCGATAATCGCCACCTTCTCGCCGACCGGCGCTTTATCACGCAGAACATCGAGATAACTCAGCACCTTCGGATGATCGATTCCGGCGATATCCGGCATCCGCGGGGCGATCCCGGTGGCGAGGATGATTTCATCAAATGCCAGCAGATTGTCGGCCGTGACGCGGGTTTCAAGCCGCAGCGCGACGCCGGTAAGATCCAGCATCCGGCGGTAATAGCGCAGGGTTTCGTAGAACTCCTCTTTGCCGGGGATCTGTTTGGCGATATTAAACTGGCCGCCAATCTCCTGGTGATCATCAAAAAGGGTGACCAGATGCCCGCGCGAGGCCGCGTTAACAGCAAAGGCCAGGCCAGCAGGACCGGCGCCGACCACCGCCAGCCGTTTCGGCGTTGTTGCTGGCGCTATCGGCATCAGGGTTTCATGGCAGGCGCGCGGGTTGACCAGGCACGAGGTGACTTGACCGGCGAAGATGCGATCCAGGCAGGCCTGATTACAGCCGATACAGGTATTGATCTCATCCGCGCGTCCGCTCTGCGCTTTAGAGAGAAATTCGCTGTCGGCGAGGAAAGGGCGGGCCATTGAGACCATGTCGGCGTCTCCGCGAGCCAGGATCGCTTCCGCCACGGCGGGATCGTTAATCCGGTTGGTGGTGACCAGTGGGATCGACACCACACCTTTCAGCTTGCGGGTGACCCAGCTAAACGCGCCGCGCGGTACCGGAGTGGCGATGGTGGGAATGCGCGCCTCGTGCCAGCCGATGCCGGTATTGATCATCGTTGCCCCGGCGGACTCAATGGCTTTCGCCAGCTCGGTGACTTCCTCCAGAGTACTTCCGCCGCTGACCAGGTCGAGCATTGACAGGCGGTAGATAATAATAAAATCGCTGCCCGCGCGCTCCCGCACGGCTCTGACCACCTCTACGGCGAAACGCATGCGCCGGGCGTAGTCGCCGCCCCACTGGTCGTCGCGCAGGTTGGTGCGCGCGGCAAGAAATTCGTTAATCAGGTAGCCTTCCGAGCCCATCACTTCGACGCCGTCGTACCCGGCTTCCCGCGCCAGCTGAGCGCAGCGGGCAAAATCATCGATCAGTTGTAAGATCTCATCGTGGTTCAGCTCATGGGGAGTAAAGGGGTTGATTGGCGCCTGAAGCGCGGAAGGGGCAACCAGTTTTGGCTGGTAGCTGTAGCGCCCGGTATGGAGGATCTGCAGCGCGATTTTACCGCCTTCATCGTGTACCGCATCGGTGATATGGCGGTGATGGGAGAGATGGCTGGCGTCGTTAAGCATCGCGCCGCCCGCCATAGTGACGCCGGAAGGCGCGGGGGCAATCCCGCCGGTGACGATCAGCGCCACCCCGTGGCGGGCGCGTTCGGCGTAAAAGGCTGCCAGTCGCTGCGCGCCGTCCGGGAGCTCCTCAAGGCCAGTATGCATCGAGCCCATCAACACGCGGTTTTTGAGCGTTGTGAACCCCAGATCAAGCGGGGCGAAAAGCGACGGGTAGCGGCTCATAATGGCTTCCAGTGTAAAATTATTGTTATGTGGTCGGATGAGTTATTAATTTAGCCGTCGAGGGCGAAAAGGGAAAAGGGGAGTGCGGCGATTGTGATGGGATTCAAAGAACGGTGCCGGACTGTCCCCTGTTCCTCCGGGGAGAGGGTTAGGGTGAGGGGGCAACACGCACATGGCGCGCCAGCCCCGGCGCCTGCCACATCGATGTCGTCAACCCGCTATCCACCAGACCGAGTTGTTCGGCGTACACCGACTGCCATTTAGCCATCATCTCCTGATACAGCTCGCGATGCGCCGAATTGGGTGTAAATTCCCGGTGCCAGCTCACCAGCTTCTCGCCGGTTGCCGCCATATCGCTGTACAACCCGGCGCCAGTCCCGGCGGCGATCGCGCAGCCCAGCGCCGTCGCTTCGCGAACCTCCGGTACCCGCACCGGCAGGCCGGTGACATCGCTGAGGATCTGGCTCCACAGCGCGCCTTTCGAGCCGCCGCCGGCGAAGACCAGACTGTCAAACTGCACGCCGGAAAACTGCGAAATTTGCATCAGGTTACAGGCGGAGACAATTGCCGCGTTCTCTTCCAGTGCGCGGAAGAGAGTGGCCTTATTGCATTTTTCCGGGTCGATGGAGAGGTTAATAAACGACGGCGCGGCGTGGTACCACTGCTTAAAATGCATGGCGTCGGAGAAAATAGGCATCACCCCGTGGGAACCCGCCGGCACGCGGCTGGCCATCTCCTCCAGCAGGCTGTAAGCATCGACGCCGAGGCGTTCGGCAATCAGCTTCTCTTCCGCGCAGAAGGCGTCGCGGAACCAGCGCATGGTCAGGCCGGTGAAGAAGCTGATAGACTCCGCCTGCGCCATACCGGGGATAACGTGCGGGTTAACGCGAATATTCATCTCCGGGTCGGTACGGACTTCCGGCAGGTTGACCACCTGCTGCCAGAAAGTGCCGCCGAGCACCGCCGTCTGCCCGGCGCGCACCACGCCGAGGCCCAGGCAGCCGAGCTGGACATCGCCGCCGCCCATCACCACCGGGGTGCCGGCGCGCAGCCCGCTCTGTGCCGCCGCCGCGTCGGTCACCGCGCCTAGCAGGGTGCCGGTCTCCTTGACCGGCGAGAGAATATCGGCCCGCAGTCCGGCCATATCCAGCAGCGCCGGTCGCCAGTCGCGGCTGAACAGGTCGAGCATGCCAGTAGTTCCGGCATTAGAAGGGTCGACCGCCAGCTCGCCGGAGAGCTTCGCCGCCAGCCAGTCGCTGATCATGGTGATGGTCGCGGCTTTACGGTAAATATCCGGGCGATGATGGGCCAGCCACAGCAAGCGCGGCATGGCGCTCAGCGCCAGGGTCTGCCCGGACACGCCGTACACTTCGGATTCAAAACGGTCGTCATGGATCTCTTTGAGCTCTGCCACCTCGCGGCTGGCGCGGGCGTCAACATTGGCGCAGGCCCAGATGGCCTCGCCGTTGCGGTCGTAAAGCACGATGCCTTCACGCATCGAGCAGCAGGCCACGGACTGAATATCCGCCGCAGAGAGATAGGCGGCGGCCAGCGCCTGGCGGATACACTGGCAGGCCAGCTGCCAGTTGACGCTGAGGTCGAACTCCATCGAGCCGGGGACATTCTCCACGCTCAGGTGCTTCCATTCGGTCTGGCCGACCGCAATCTGGCGGCCATGAAGATCGAATACGACCGCCCGAATGCTGCCGGTCCCGGCATCTAACGCTAACAGGTAACTCATGACATGCGCCTCGCTGGTGTTGCGCGGCGCAGGGCCGTTATGAGGCCAGCGTCAGCACCGCGCGTGCTGTTGTCTCTTCCGTTACCAGGCCATTAATCCGCTTGCCGATAAGGGCCGCGTAAATCGCCTGCGCTTTTTCTGTGCCCCCGGCGACGCCAACGATGGTCGGCAACTGCGCCAGTTCATCGAGGGTGACGCCGAGCAGTTCCCGATGGATCTCCAGCCCTTCAACCGGTTTACCGTCGGCCTGCAGGAAATAACCTAAAATGTCGCCTACCGCGCCTTTACGGGCGTACATCAGTTGTTCGCCTTCGCTGATATAGCCGGAGCGCAGGATGGTGGCGTCGCGGCGCTGGTCAATGGCGCCAATGCCCACCACCGCCGCATCCGCCGCCATGGCGGCCAGGATCACGTCGCGTACGCTCGATTCCCGGCGCAGGATCTCCGCCACATCCGCTGATGACACCCTCAGCGGCGCCGGGATCATGCTGACGCTACAGGCGGCATCCAACTGGCCAATACCGGTCATATACGGGCCCACGCCGCCGGAAAGCGTCACCAGCCGAACCTGCTGGGAGCCGATAAACCCGCTCAGATGCTGCAGGCAGCTCATGGTGGCTTCGCCAAAGCCCACTGCCAGCAGTTGTCCCGGCTCCAGCACGCCCATTAACGATTGTGCCGCGCCAATCCCCAGGCGGGTATTCATTGGCGGCGTATTCAGCGCCGGCAGCACGCGAGCGATTTTCAGGCCGAAGCGCTGCTGGAGTTCGGTTTCCAGCGCCAGGCAGCCTTCATAGCGCGAGTTAATCTGGACGCGGATCACTCCCGACTGGCGGCCCTTCTCCAGCAGGCGGGAGATCTTTAACCGCGGCAGCCCTAAACGCTCGCCGATGTCGTTCTGCGTCAGGCCGTCGTGGTAGTAACACCACGCCACCCGCGCCACCAGCTCCTCCTCGGCTAACGCCAGCCCGGCGTAGCGGCTCTCTTCCGTAATGCGTTTTTCGCTCATAAAGTGAACTCTTATAAAAATTTAGATCATATGTTCGTTATTGCGCGCTCAGAAAATGTGAGCCGACTGGCAAAACCGATCTTTCGCTGTTTGCTGGTTTTATTCAAACGATCTAAAGCATAAAACTGTGATCATTGCACGGTTGTAAATATAGTTCACCGTCTACGCTTTTGAACATTAGTAATTTAAAAAATCTTTTGTTCAAAATGAGGCGCGATGATGAAGCCACTGCTTGAAGCTCGCCAAATCTGCAAACAGTTCTCCGGCGTGACTGTGCTGAAGCAGATTGATTTCACGTTGATTTCCGGCCAGGTGCGCGCGCTGATGGGCGGCAACGGCGCCGGAAAATCGACGCTGATGAAGATTATCGCCGGGGTAGAGAGCCCCGACAGCGGTGAGCTCATTCTCGGCGAACGTGCGTTTGCGCGCCTTACTCCCGCCCAGGCCCATCAGCAGGGCGTGTATCTGGTGCCGCAGGAACCGATGTTATTCCCCAATCTGACGGTGCGGGAAAATATTCTTTTTCGTCTGCCGAAGCGGGTGGATAACAAGGCCCGCCTGCAGGAGAAGCTTCAGCAGCTTAACTGCCAACTGAATCTCGAGGCGGCGGCCAGCACCCTGGAAGTCGCCGACCAGCAAATGGTGGAGATCCTGCGCGGGCTAATGCGCGACGCGCAGATCCTGATCCTCGATGAACCCACCGCCTCATTGACGCCGGGAGAAACCGATCGCCTGTTTCGCCAGATCCGCTCTTTACAGGCGCTCGGCGTCGGGATCGTGTTTATCTCGCACAAACTGCCGGAGATCCGCCAGCTCGCCAGCCACGTCTCGGTGATGCGCGACGGCGCGGTGGTGCTGAGCGGGGAAACCGCGCACTACGACGACAACCAGCTGATCGGCGCGATGACGCCCGTCAGTCGCGATCGAGCCCTGAGCGACACGCAAAAGCTGTGGCTGGCGCTGCCGGGCAATCGCCGCACTCAGGCGCAGGATTTCCCGGTACTGAGGGTAGAAGATCTGACCGGAGAAGGTTTTATCGATCTCAGCCTGGAGATCCGCGCCGGGGAGATCGTCGGTCTGGCCGGGCTGGTGGGATCCGGGCGCACCGAATTTGCCGAAACGCTTTATGGTCTGCGACCGGCTCGCGCCGGGCGGATATGGCTGGAAAACCGCGATATCAGCCGCGACAGTACGCGTGCAAGGCTGGCCAGCGGGCTGGTCTATCTGCCGGAGGATCGGCAGGTTTCCGGGCTGTTTCTCAATGCCCCGGTGCGCTGGAACACGGTGATATTTAACCAGCCGTCGCTGTGGCAGCAGAACAGGCGCGAAGCGGCGGTGGTGGAGCGCTATCACCGGGCGCTGGGGATCAAAATGGCCGATGGCGATCGCCCGGTGCGCACGCTCTCCGGCGGTAACCAGCAGAAGGTACTGCTGGCGCGCTGCCTGGAGGCTAACCCGCTGCTGCTGATCGTCGATGAGCCGACCCGGGGCGTGGACGTTTCCGCCCGCGCCGACATCTATCAGCTGCTGAAAAGCGTCGCCGCGCAGAACGTGGCAGTGCTGATGATCTCCAGCGATCTCGACGAGTTTGTCGGCCTGGCCGATCGGGTGCTGGTGATGCATCAGGGCAGGCAGAGCGGCGAGCTGGCACAGCAGGCGGTCAGCGTCGACCGGATGATGACCCTGGCCTTCGGAGGGCAGGCATGAAAACGTTACTGAAAAATCGTGAACTGAGCGCTTTTCTTGCCATCGTGGTGCTGTTTGCCGGGCTGGTGGCGCTCAACCCGGCCTATTTCAGCTTACAAACCCTGGGCATGATCTTCGCCAGCTCGCAAATCCTTTGCCTGCTGGCGCTGGGGGCGACGCTGGTCATGTTGACCCGCAATATCGACGTTTCGGT
This sequence comes from Klebsiella sp., assembly GCA_036498385.1. Lineage (GTDB taxonomy): Bacteria > Pseudomonadota > Gammaproteobacteria > Enterobacterales > Enterobacteriaceae > Klebsiella. The sequence continues at coordinate 1,268 of DASYFN010000032.1, read as the reverse complement.
GGGCTCCACCGTCGGCCTGAGCGCGATCGCGACAGGCGTGGCGCTAAATAGCGGGTATGGCCTGATGACCGCCATCGCCTTCGCGCTGGCGATTGGCGCGCTGGCTGGCGCCTTTAACGGCTTGCTGGTGGTGGGGCTGCGCATCCCGGCGATTGTCGCCACCCTCGGCACCCTCGGGCTTTATCGCGGGGTGATGCTGCTGTGGACCGGCGGTAAGTGGATTGAAGGCTTGCCGAACAGCCTGAAAGCGTTGTCGGAACCGGCGTTTATCGGCATCTCGCCGCTGGGCTGGCTGGTGCTGGCGCTGCTGCTGGCGGGCGGCTGGATATTATCGCGCACCGCCTTTGGCCGTGGTTTTTACGCAGTCGGCGATAACCTTGCCGCCGCCCATCAGCTCGGAGTGGCGGTGAATCGTACGCGGATGCTGGCTTTTACCCTTAACGGCGTGCTGGCGGCCTGCGGCGGGATTGTTTTCGCCGCGCAGATCGGTTTCGTACCCAATCAGACCGGCAGCGGGCTGGAGATGAAGGCCATCGCTGCTTGCGTGCTCGGCGGCATCTCGCTGCTGGGTGGCACTGGCACGCTGATCGGCGCTTTTCTCGGCGCGTTCTTCCTGACCCAAATCGATACCGTGCTGGTGCTGTTCCGTCTCCCGGCCTGGTGGAACGACTTTATCGCCGGTCTGGTGCTGCTCGGCGTACTGGTGCTCGACGGACGGCTGCGTCAGGCGCTGGCCCGCCATCAGCGGGCGCTGAAGTACAGCCGCTTTCAGCCCGGTAACAAAGGAAGTAAGCGCGTGGCCCCGTTTCCGGAACGTAAAAACAAAGAGGTGGCGTAAATGAAGCTCAACTGGGAAAGCGCGCTGCTGGCGTTACTGGTGCTGGAGATCCTGCTGTTTGGCGCCCTGAATCCGCGCATGCTGGATCTCAATATGCTGCTGTTCAGCACCAGCGACTTTATCTGCATTGGCATTGTAGCGCTGCCGCTGACGCTGGTGATTATCAGCGGCGGGATTGATATTTCGCTCGGTTCGACCATCGGCCTGTGCGCCATCGCGCTGGGGGGGATGATGCAGGCGGGCTGGCCAATGAGTCTCGCGATCCCGCTGACGCTGCTGCTCGGCCTGCTGTGCGGGCTGCTGAATGCGGCGCTGATTCATTACACCGGTATTAGCCCGCTGGTGATTACGCTCGGCACCCTGTACCTCTACGGCGGCGGCGCGCTGCTGCTCTCGGGTATGGCGGGGGCGACTGGTTACGAAGGCATCG
>DASYFN010000031.1:0-21770 GCA_036498385.1 Klebsiella sp. | reverse complement strand
GATGCCTGTCGGCTGCCCACTGTTGCCAATACCCCAGATAATGATGCCGAAACCGGCGAGGATCATGGTGATAATAGTGGCGACTTTGAAGGAGGAGAACCAGAATTCCAGCTCGCCGAAGACCTTCACACTCATCAGGTTGACGGCACAGACAATCAACACCACGCTGAGTACCCAAATCCAGTGCGGTACCGCCGGGAACCAGATGCCCATATAGATGCCGAAGGCCGTGACGTCGGCGATGGCGACAATCAGGATTTCAAAACAGTAGGTCCAGCCGGTGATATAGCCCGCCAGAGGGCCAAGGTAATCCTGCGCGTAGCGTGAGAACGAACTGGCGGCCGGGTTATGCACCGACATCTCGCCCAGCGCGCGCATAATAATGTAGGCCGCGACGCCGCCGATAATGTAAGCGAGCAGAACGCTCGGACCCGCCATTTTAATCGCGTCAGCCGAACCATAGAAAAGGCCGGTACCAATTGCCGACCCCAGTGCCATAAAGCGAATATGCCGGGTACTTAGCCCGCGCTTAAGCGTATTACTACTTTCCATCGTGTTCCATGCCGTTGCTCTCCTCTGCCCTTCGCAGGGGCAAAGTACAAAGGAGCATGACCAAAAAGACAAAAAACCACGAGACCTGAAGTCCCGTGGTTAAACACCCATGTAAAGCGTCAGTCAGTGCGCGCTGGATGTCACCTGACGCCCTGCCGCGCGATCCCAGAAAGCGGCCAGAACCACCATCACAGCAGTCGGCATCAGCCAGGCCAGACCTTGCTCTGCCAGCGGCAGACGCGCAGTCCAGGACGGCATAATCTGTGCAAACGCCGACGCTTTAATGCCGTCAATGATACCAAACATCAGGCTGATAAACATTGCCGGGGCGATAACGCGGGACGAACTATGCCACCAATTGCGGGTAAAGCTTAATACAACCAGTGCGATACACGGCGGATAAATAGCCGTCAGCACCGGAATCGAAATCTGAATCAGGTGGCTCAGGCCGAGGTTTGAGACCGCCATCGAGAACAGACCAAGAACGAAGACCAGCGTACGATAAGAGAACGGAATATACTGGGCAAAAAACTCCGCACAGGCGCAGGTCAGACCCACTGCGGTCACCAGGCAGGCGATAAATATCAGCGCCGCCAGCATAAAGCTTCCCGCGCCGCCGAAGGTGTGCTGAACGTAAGCATGCAGAATCGCCGCGCCGTTAGCGGATTGCTCGACCAGCGAACCACTGTCCGAGCCTAAACGGAACAGCGCCAGGTACAGCAACGTCAGGCCCACGCCGGCCATCAGAGCAGCCCATACAGTATAGCGGGTCAACAAACGGGCTTCGCTCACTCCTCGGGAACGCGCAGCGTTAACAATCACAATACCAAAGACCATCGCCCCAAGGGTATCCATGGTCAGATAGCCGTTGACGAAACCGTTCGAGAAGGGCGCGACACGGTAGGCTTCCATCGCGTGACTCAGCGGACCGGCAGGCCAGACAATCGCCGCAACGGCGAGAATAATCAGAGCAATAATTTTCAGCGGTGCGAGGAAATTCCCTACCGTGTCCAGCAGCTTGCCCGGATAGAGGGAAATGAGGATCACCAGCGCAAAATAGATAACGCTGTAAACCAGCAGCGGTAGTGGACCGTCGCCAGTCAGCGGAGCAATCCCTACTTCAAAAGAAACGGTAGCGGTGCGCGGGGTCGCGAACAGCGGCCCAACGGCCAGATAGCAGACCACCGCCAGCAGGATACCGGCGACTTTACCAATCGGCGTACTCAGGCTCTCTACGCCGCCGCCGACTTTCGCCAGCGCCACGACCGTTAGCACCGGCAGACCCACGGCGGTAATCAGAAAACCAATAGCAGCGGTCCAGGCGTATTCGCCAGCCTGTAAGCCAACCATCGGTGGAAAGATAATATTGCCTGCGCCGACGAACAGCGCGAAGGTCATAAAGCCCAACGCAATGATGTCGCGAGATTTTAACTGATGGGTCATAAATTCATTACAGCCTGTGGATGTGGTGTTGTAAAAACGGATAAATACCGTGCCTTTCCCCGGGGATGATACCGCGGCCATTGCCAGTAAACTCAGCGGGATATGCTATCAAAGTGACGTGGAAAAGAATTGTTTTTTGAATTACCACGCAAAAACAGTCGGTCTGCGACCGTAGGGCGGCAATTTAAACGCTTATAATGTTTTAAAGCAAGGCGGGATCGCAAAAGCAGATGCTTATGCCAAATCTATTGTAATGTACAGAATTATTCACCTGATTAAAAGATAATATCTGGCTTATCATGCGAACAAAAAAGCAGCTAACGTTCATTAATTATGCAGCCTGGATTTAACTGCAAACGAAAATGACCAGTCGAAGCGGGTCACTGGCAAGGAATGCTGACACCTACCTATCCGGGTTCAATTTTTGGCAATTAAACGTTCCGGTAATAAGAAGCTAAAGCGGGTACCTTTACCCACCGTACTCTCAATCTCGAGGCGGCTGTCGTGATGGCTGACGGCATGTTTGACAATCGCCAGCCCCAGACCGCTGCCGCCGGTTTGCCTTGAGCGCGCTTTATCCACCCGGTAGAAACGTTCGGTCAGGCGCGGAATATGTTCCGGCGCAATTCCCGGCCCGTTATCTTCGACGCTAAACAACGCCCCGTGCGGCGCACACTGCCAGCTCACGGTAATTTCTGTTCCCGCCGGCGTATGATTGACTGCGTTATACACCAGGTTGGAAATCGCACTGCGCAACTGTTCTTCGTTACCCAGCACTTTTAGCGATTCGTCGATTGAAAAATGCAGCACGTGCTGCTGGCTTAGCGTTTGCGCCTCACGCTCGACGAGCCGGAGCATCATCGGAACATCGATTTTATCGTTCATCGCCAGTGCCGGAGCAGCTTCAATTCGCGACAGCGTCAGCAGTTGTTTAACCAGACCTTCCATGCGCTGGGTCTGCTCGCGCATGGTATGTAACGCTTTTTCGCGCGTTCCCCCTTCCAGCACCTGCTCCTGCATCATCTCCAGATATCCCTGGAGCACCGTCAACGGCGTGCGCAGTTCGTGGCTAACGTTGGCGAAAAAGTTACGCCGTGCCCCTTCCAACTGGTGCATCTGCGTGACATCGCGCGCTACCATCAGCAACTGTTTCTCGCTGTAGGGCATCACGCGAATTTCCAGATGGCGGCCGTTATTCAGCACCAGATTGAGTGGCCTGGAAAAATCCCTGTGTTTCAGATAACTGGCGAATTCAGGGTAGCGCAAAAGGTTGAGGATGTTCTGCCCGTTATCGTCAGGCCAGCGCAGATTAAGGATCTGCTGAGCCAGGCCATTGCACCAGAACATGACGCCTTCTTCCGTAGTCAGCACCACCGCATCCGGCAGAGATTCCGCCCCGCTGCGAAAGCGCTTGATCAGGCTGCCCAGCTCACGGCGGCGCTTTTTATTACGCATCTGCATCTGGTGCAGACCGTACAGCAGCGGTTCCCAACTGCCGCTACCCGGCGGCGGCGTCATACTGCGGTCGACCCACAGCCACCACGACAGGCGCATCAGATTCCAGAAATGCCAGATAAGAAGGCCCGTCACCGCCGCCAATAAAAACCACGGCAGGTGACCGAAAAACGCCCCGAGGATCAGGGCCGGGATACAACATAAGAAAAGCTCAAGCGCCAGCCTTTTCCATGACAGCCGTTCCAGCACGGTTCACACTCCTGTCAACATTCAGAAACGGGCGGAGAAACGATATCCCGTACCGCGAACCGTTTGCACCATCCGGTCATGGCCGCTATGTTCCAGCGCTTTGCGCAGACGGCGAATATGCACGTCTACTGTTCTGTCTTCTACATAAACGTTGGTTCCCCAAACGTGATTCAGCAACTGTTCGCGGCTATAGACCCGCTCCGGGTGCGTCATGAAGAAGTGTAATAATTTAAACTCCGTCGGCCCCATATCCAGCGGATTTTCGCCGGTCATTACGCGATGGGAAGAAGGGTCGAGGCTCAGCCCCTGCATTTCAATCACCTCTTCCACCGCCATCGGCGAAATGCGCCGCATCACGGCTTTAATTCGCGCCACCAGCTCTTTCGGGGAAAAAGGCTTCGTGATGTAATCATCCGCACCGGTCTCCAGGCCACGAACGCGATCTTCCTCTTCGCCGCGGGCCGTCAGCATCACCACCGGAATATCACGGGTCATCGCTTCACGTTTGAGCTGTTTAATAAACTGCAGACCTGACCCACCCGGCAGCATCCAGTCGAGGAGGATCAAATCAGGCCAGGGTTCATTGAGTTGACTGACCGCGCTGTCAAAATCTTCCGCCTCGACAGGCTGAAAGCCGTTTTGCTCCAGAACAAAGCAAACCATTTCGCGGATTGGAGCTTCATCTTCAACGACCAGAATTCTTCTCGCCATTATTTACCCTGTGATTTTTAGCTATCAGTATAGAAGTGCGCGGCCATTATGCGTCAGATTTATGACAGATTTATGAAAAAAATGACCACCTGATGAACACGGATTTTGAATTGTGACACGGACTTAACTCAACTGAGCGCAGTGTTATAATGCCGCTTACGCTTTTTGCCTATGGAACCACTATATGCGCATCCTTCACACTTCTGACTGGCATCTTGGCCAGAATTTTTACAGCAAAAGTCGTGCTGCCGAACACCAGGCATTTCTCGACTGGCTGCTGGTCAGCGCGCAGGAGCATGACGTTGATGCCATTATTGTCGCGGGCGATATTTTTGATACCGGCTCACCGCCGAGCTACGCGCGCGAGCTGTATAACCGCTTTATCGTTCAGCTACAGCAGACCGGCTGCCAGTTGGTGGTGCTGGCGGGGAACCATGATTCGGTCGCTACCCTCAATGAGTCACGAGACATTCTCGCGTTCCTGAAAACCACGGTGGTAGCCAATGCCGGCCATCCCCCCTTTGTTCTGCCGCTGCGCGACGGTACGCCGGGGGCTATTTTTTGCCCGGTGCCGTTTCTGCGCCCGCGTGAGCTGGTGGTCAGCCAGGGCGGGCACTCCAGCGGCGAAAAACAGCAACAGCTCCTCAGCGCCATCAGCGACTACTACCAGCAGCAGTATCAGCAGGCCTGCGAACTGCGTGGCGACCGGGCGCTGCCGATTATCGCCAGCGGGCATTTAACCACCGTCGGCGCCAGCAAAAGCGACGCGGTTCGTGAAATCTATATCGGTACGCTGGACGCATTCCCGGCGAGCCACTTTCCTCCTGCCGACTATATCGCACTCGGCCATATTCACCGGGCACAGGTAGTAGGCGGCTGCGAGCATATTCGCTACAGCGGTTCACCCATCCCGTTGAGCTTTGACGAGACCGGGAAAAATAAAAGCGTCAATCTGGTCACTTTCACCGACGGATGCCTGACGGAGGTTACGCCGCTTATCGTCCCCATCACCCAACCGCTGGCGGTCTTAAAGGGCGACTTCACCAGTATTAGCGAGCAGTTAAACCAATGGCAAGATAACGACCAGCAACCCGCTGTATGGCTGGATATCGAAATCACCAGCGACGAATATTTGCATGATATCCAGCGCAGAATCCAGGCGCAGACCGAAACGCTGCCGGTAGACGTGCTGCTGGTGCGCCGCAGCCGTGCCCAGCGCGATCGCATTCTGGCCGGCACTCAGCGAGAAACCCTCAGCGAACTGCAGGTGGAGGAGGTATTCGCCCGCCGTCTGGCGCTGGAAACGCTGGAAGAAGCGCAGCAGTTGCGCCTGGAACAACTATTTAATGAAACGCTGCATAGTCTGAATGGTGAGGATCACCTGTGAAAATTCTCAGCTTACGCCTGAAAAATCTCAATTCACTGAAAGGTGAATGGAAAATCGATTTCACCGCTGAACCGTTCGCCAGCAACGGTCTGTTCGCCATTACCGGGCCGACCGGTGCCGGAAAAACCACCCTGCTGGACGCTATCTGCCTCGCGCTGTATCACGAAACCCCGCGCCTGAGCAGCGTGTCACAATCGCAAAATGATTTGATGACCCGCGACACCGCCGAATGCCTGGCGGAAGTGGAATTTGAGGTCAAAGGCATCGCCTATCGCGCCTTCTGGAGCCAGAACCGGGCGAGAAACCAACCAAACGGCAATTTGCAGGTTCCGCGCGTCGAGCTGGCGCGCTGTGAAGATGGCAAAATCCTCGCCGATAAGGTCAAAGATAAGCTGGAAATGACCGCCTCGCTCACCGGACTGGACTATGGCCGCTTCACCCGCTCAATGCTGCTGTCACAGGGGCAGTTCGCCGCCTTCCTCAACGCCAAACCGAAAGAGCGCGCCGAGCTGCTGGAAGAGCTCACCGGCACCGAAATTTACGGCCAGATTTCCGCCCTTGTCTTTGAAAAACATAAGCTCGCCCGCGTCGAGCTGGAGAAAATCCAGGCCCAGGCTTCCGGCATCCTGCTGCTGAGCGACGAACAGCAGCAGGCGCTTCAGCAAAGTTTGCAAGCGCTTACCGATCAAGAAAAACAGCAAGTTAACGAACAAACCCATCTGCAAAATGCCCGTCAGTGGCTGGTACGCCGCACAGAGCTGACGGCGGAGGATCTACAGGCTCAAACCGCGCTACGCGAAGCGCAGTCTGCGCTGGAGCAGGCGCAGCCGCAGCTCACCGCGCTGCTGACTGCACAGCCCGCAGAGCACTTGCGCCCGCAATGGACGCGTCAGCAGGAGCAAACTGCGGCGCTGGCGCAAACCCATCGACTGAGAGAAGAAGTAAATGCTCGCTTACATGAACGATTGCAACTACGGGCGGGTATTCGCCTCGCTGCGCAGCAGCAATCAGAGCACCTGCACAATCAGCAGCAAAAGCTGTCCGCATGGCTAAAAGAGCACGACCGTTTTCAGTTGTGGGGCAATGCGCTGGCGGGCTGGCGGGCCGTTTTTCAGCAGCAGACTCGCGATACGCAGCAGCAATCCGCTGTACGACAGCGGCTGGCGGAAATCAGTCGCAAGCTGGCTGAACTGCCGCCCGCCGGGCTGACGCTGGATGCCGAACAGGTCAGCATCGGGCTCGCACAGCACGCCGCAGCTCGCTCGCTGCGCCAGCAGCTCGCTGCCCTGCATGGCCAACTGCAGCCGCTGGGCCAGCGGTTATTGCAGCTTAATGCCGCCAGTCAGACCAGTGAGCAGGAACAGCAGAAACTGGAAGCCACGCTGGCTCAGCGCCGTCAGGCTTATAAAGAGAAAAATCAGCAGTTCTGCGATGTTAAAGTCCTGTGCGAAATGGAAGCTCGCATTGCCGGTCTTGAGGCGGAGCGAGCCCGCCTGCTGCCTGGTTCACCCTGCCCGCTCTGCGGCTCTGAGCAGCATCCAGCTGTCGCCGAGTATCAGGCGCTGGTTCCCGGCGTGAATCAGAAGCGATGCGATGCGCTTGAGCGCGAAGTGAAACAGCTGGCGGAGGCCGGGGCGCTGGCGCGTGGCGAGCTGGATGCGCTGATTAAACAGCGGCAAAAAGAGGCCGCCGAGAAAGCATCGCTTCTGCAGCAGGAGCAAGCGCTTACATCACGCTGGCAGGAAACGACAGCCGGATTAAATATCGACATGGCGCCAGAGGATGATATTCAGGGCTGGCTAAACGCGCAGCAGGAGCATGAACAGCAGTTGTATCAGCATCAACAGCGTCTGGCCTGGCAGGCGCAGCAGCAGGAGTGTCAGCAACAGCTCCAGCAGCTACAGCAGGAACAAGAGCAGCGCAACGCTGAGCTGGCAGTTGAACTGGCCGCATTTGCACTGAGCTTACCGGCCGCCGACCAGGCCGCAAGTTGGCTGGCGCAGCGGGAAGAAGAGACCCGCAGCTGGCAAGCCAGACAGAACGAACTGCTCGCCCTGCAGGAACAGATCCAGCAACTGACTCCGCTGCTGGCGTCCTTGCCGGAAACGGAATTAGCGGCAGAACCCGCGCCGCTGGAAGGCTGGCGTCAGGTGCACGATGACTGCCTGGCGCTCCAGAGCCAGTGGCAAACCCTGGGGCAGCAAGAGAGCCAGCAGCAGGCTCAGTTGAAAGAGAGCGAAGCGCAGTTCAGCGCCGCGCTGGCCGCCAGCCCGTTCGCAGACCAGCAGGCGTTTCTCGCCGCGCTGCTCGATGAAGAGACGCGCCGACGCCTCGAAAGTCTGAAGCAGACACTGGAGAGCACGCTACAGCAGAATCAGGCGCTGGCAATGCGGGCTCGCGAAGCGCTGGATAGCCACAGCCGACAACCGCCGGCGGAAACGGACATCAGCCAGCCTCTTGAACGGGTACAGGAACAGCTTCAGCAACTGACGACGCTACTGCGGGAAAACAGCGCCCGTCAGGGAGAGATTCGCCAGCAGCTGAAGCAGAATGTAGAAAATCAGCAACGTCAGCAGTCGTTACGCCAGCAGATGGAAAGCGCCGCCCAGGAAGTGGAAGACTGGGGGTGGCTGAACTCACTTATCGGCTCCAGGGAAGGCGACAAATTTCGTAAATTTGCGCAAGGCCTGACGCTGGATAATCTGGTGTGGCTGGCCAACCACCAGCTCAACCGCTTGCATGGCCGCTACCTGTTGCAACGTAAAACCAGCGAAGCGCTGGAGCTGGAAGTGGTCGATACGTGGCAGGCGGACTCAGTACGCGACACCCGGACGCTTTCCGGCGGCGAGAGCTTCCTCGTGAGCCTCGCGCTGGCGCTGGCGCTGTCCGACCTGGTGAGTCATAAAACACGGATAGACTCGCTGTTTCTCGATGAGGGCTTTGGCACGCTGGACAGCGAAACCCTTGATACCGCGCTGGATGCGCTGGACGCGCTTAACGCCAGCGGTAAGATTATCGGCGTCATCAGTCACGTCGAGGCGATGAAAGAGCGCATTCCAGTGCAAATTAAAGTTAAAAAAATCAACGGGCTGGGCTATAGTCGCCTCGATAAAACCTTCGCCATTGAGTAACTTCCTCCATCGGCCCCTTTCCTGATGACCTCTCCACCGGGGAGAGGTCATCCACTGCACCGTCCAGACCTCGCGGCGGGTTGATAATTACAGCGACCACAGCCAGGCCGCGCCGCGCACGCCGCTGGAATCGCCATGCACCGCCTTACGAATCGGCGTCTCGCATTCACCGCCGAATACCCACGGTTTTAGCAGATTCGGTACCGTCTGATAGAGACGGTCGACGTTGCTCATTCCTCCGCCAAGTACAATGACATCCGGATCGAGAATGTTCACCACGTGAGCCAAAGCCTTCGCCAGCCGCATCTCATAGCGGCTCAGCGCCAGTTCAGCCACCGGATCTTGCTCGCCGACACGCTGCATAATCTCGTGACCTTTCAGGTGATGACCGCTTAACCGCTGGTAATCGGTAGCAAAGCCTGTGCCGGAAATAAAGGTTTCAATGCAACCCTGCTTGCCACAGTAGCACGACACTTCAGCACGATAGCGCAGTTCATCTTCATCCATCCACGGCAGCGGGTTATGCCCCCACTCACCCGCCGTGCCGTTGCCGCCAATATGGGCACGACCGTTAAGCGCCACGCCTGAACCGCAGCCGGTGCCGACGATCACCGCAAATACCGTTTGCGCCCCGGCAGCCGCCCCGTCTACCGCTTCCGACACGGCGAGGCAGTTGGCATCGTTAGCCACACGCACTTCCCGTTGCAGACGCTGGCTAAGGTCTTTATCAAACGGCTGACCATTGAGCCAGGTTGAGTTAGCGTTTTTGACCACACCGGTATAGGGCGAAATCGAACCGGGGATGCCGATGCCAACCGTACCGCTCTGCCCGGTGGCCTGCTCGGCCATCTCTACCAGCGAGGCAATGGTCTCTATGGTCTGGCGATAATCCCCCCCTGGCGTAGGCAGACGATGACGAAATAGCTGCTCTCTCTGGTCGCTCAGCGCGATGACTTCTGTTTTGGTCCCGCCTAAATCAATGCCAATGCGCACTATGAACTCCTCTCCCGATTAACAATGCAAGCATAGCGACAATTCGTTATCATGCCCGCTGGATTTAACGACAAAGCCGTGGAAATTATCATGCTGTGGTTCAAAAATTTAATGGTTTATCGTCTCAGCCGCGACATTTCCCTGCGCGCCGAGGAGATGGAAAAACAGCTGGCCGAGCTGACCTTTACCCCTTGCGGCAGCCAGGATATGGCTAAAACCGGTTGGGTACCGCCGATGGGATCGCACAGCGATGCGCTGACGCATACGGCAAATGGCCAGATAGTTATCTGCGCGCGTAAAGAAGAGAAGATCCTGCCGTCTCCGGTGATCAAACAGGCCCTTGAGGCAAAGATCTTCAAACTGGAGGCCGAGCAGGGCCGCAAGCTGAAGAAAACCGAAAAAGATTCGCTGAAAGATGAAGTGCTGCACTCTCTGCTCCCCCGCGCTTTCAGCCGCTTCAGCCAGACCATGATGTGGATCGATACCGTCAACGGGTTAATTATGGTGGACTGCGCCAGCGCCAAAAAAGCGGAAGATACGCTGGCGCTGCTGCGTAAAACCCTCGGCTCGCTGCCGGTCATCCCGCTGGCGCTGGAGACCCCGATCGAGCTGACACTGACCGAGTGGGTTCGTTCCGGTACTGTTGCTCAGGGCTTCCAGTTGCTGGACGAAGCCGAGCTGAAAGCGATGCTGGAAGATGGCGGTGTGATCCGCGCGAAAAAACAGGATCTGGTCAGCGATGAGATCGCCGTGCACATTGAAGCCGGTAAGGTCGTGACCAAGCTGGCGCTCGACTGGCAGCAGCGCATTCAGTTCTTAATGTGTGATGATGGTTCGATTAAACGCCTGAAGTTCTGCGACGAACTGCGGGACCAGAATGAAGATATCGATCGGGAAGATTTCGCCCAGCGTTTTGATGCGGACTTTATTCTGATGACCGGCGAGCTGGCCGCGCTGATTCAGAATCTGGTGGAAGGGTTAGGCGGCGAAGCGCAGCGCTAATCTCGTGAACTCCTTCCTGCCTGCGCAGGAAGGAAATTGATATCACAGATAACGGCACAGATAAGACGTTGGCTCAGCCACCTGCAAATTAAACTCGCTATTCCCCGGAACGTTGAATACTTCCCCGGCGGCATAGACTTTCCACTCGGTTTCACCCGGCAGAAGTACGTTCAGCGCGCCGCTGACTACGGTCATCTCTTCCGGCTGCGCGGTGCCAAAGGTATATTCCCCTTTCGCCATCACGCCCACGCTCGCACGGCCGGTGCTGCTGCTGGTGAAGCCGATAGATTTTACTTTTCCGTCAAAGTATTCATTGCTTTGAAGCATAAACTCGCCCTTATGATCTTGTGTGGAAGGCACAATATAGGGCGCGCTCCTCGCCCCTGTCACGTAAAATTAACGTGTTACAACAGGTTAAACTCATCGTTCTGCCGCCAGCCGTGAAACCAGCATATTTGACAACAGCCCCCGGATACCCAGCGCCTTTTGTAATATGTCGCAATGCCACTTCGTCAATCACGCTCAACGCTGTAGTCCTGCATAGCGTCTTCACGCGTCATTCTGCCTGACAGACTCATGGGAGCTATCTGTTTTTCCTGATAGGTTCAGTTAAATTCCAGAAGCGCATAAAACACTGCTGAAAACCATGCGTGAGTTAATCATTCGTACTGTTAATTAAAAACGTGATGCATGTCCGGTAACGACTTTTTCAGAGCGAATACCGGACACTTGCTGGAGTAATTATGATTTATCAGGATCTTCGTAACGCCGTTTAGCGTCCAGCGCTTCCTGTTCAGTGGGGTGCTCACTGATGAGAGAGTCTGGCGTCGGATGGTCAGCGCGTAGTTCATACCATGTGACCGTTTGGCCCTGCGGACCTTTTTCAACGGCGACAACTCGCGCTTCCCTTGGATATGGAGGTCTGGTCGGCATAGCATTTCCTTTTTTTTACCTTAAGAGATTTAAAGTATAGGCACTACCGATCCGTTCACCCCAGGTAAAGTCCTAACTGGTATATACCCGTCATACTTCAAATTGCATATGCGTTGGCAATCACTGTGCAAAACGGTTAACCGTTTTGTTCTGCAACTCGAAGTATTCAGGATACAGGCACACCACAGACTGTCGTCATAATCTGTTCTACGACCTCATCCGGCGTCGCGGTGGCATTAATAATATGATGTGCGGCGGCACGATACAGCGCTTCTCTCTGTACCAGCACCTCACCTACTTCATCGCGGATGGGTTTTCCGGTCAGCGTCGGACGCTGTTCAGTCTTCGGATAGGCTTCAAGACGGCTAATTAGCGCAGAAACGGTGGTCTCAAGATAGATCACTACGCCATTTTCCCGCATAAACTGCCGATTGTATTCGCTGAGAATAATGCCGCCGCCGGTGGCGATGATCGTTGCGGGTTGCGAGACTCTCTTTAACGCCTGCGTTTCCAGAGCACGAAAGCGTTCCCAGCCTTCCTGCTGAACGATGGTCGCCACGCTCCGTTGTTCATGCTCCTGAAGCTCATGGTCCGTGTCGGCGAACTGGAAACCGCGAGCTTGTGCCAGCGCATGACCGATCGTCGTTTTACCGCAGCCGCGAGGCCCGACAAGAAATATTGGCTGTGTCATTACTGAAGACCCCTTGGTTCCGCGTTTTGCGGATAAATGAAAGCAAAAAGAGAAACAATGGTACCGCAAACTTACTCGACAATAACCGTAAAAAAAACGTTACACACCATCTGCAATCCCTTCCATCTTAAGATTAAAAAGGAGTGAAAATGTAAAGCTATCATTGCATATGGTGTTATTCCAGCTTTGCTTTTGGACAAAAACTATTTTTTGTTCGCACTCTGGCGTAAACAGTAACACATTTCTGCACAGCTTTACGCTGCCGCATATTTACAATATGAGTGCTTCGGAGCGAAGCTGAGGCTAATTAATCAGTATGACAGAGGTATGTAGTATGCAATCTGAAGAGCAACGCCTTATCGATGGGCTGTTTTCCCGGTTAAAAGAGGCCGAGACCCGCAGCGCATCACGCGATTCCAGCGCCGAGGAGCGGATTGCCGGGCACATCAAAGAGCAGCCGTTCGCCCCTTACTATATGGCGCAAACTATTCTGATTCAGGAAGCGGCGATCAAACAGCTCAACGACCGTATTCAGGCGCTGGAAAGCCAGGTCAGCCAGCTTCAGGCCGCGAAGCCGAGCAGCGGTGGTTTTCTCTCTGGCCTGTTTGGCGGCGGTCAGTCTCGCGGTTCCGACCCCATTCCTGGCGCAGAGCAGTATGGCAGGCCGCAGGCCCAGCCTCAGTATGCTCCGCAGGCGCAACAGCAGAACTATGCGCCTCAGGCCTCGCACAGCGGCGGCGGTTTTATGGCTGGCGCGCTGCAAACGGCGGCAGGCGTTGCGGGCGGCGTAGTCCTGGGAAACATGTTGACCAATATGTTTAGCGGCTCGCATCCACAGGAGATAGTCAATATTATCGAAGAGAAACCGCAGCCTGATCTCAGCCAGACGCAGGACAACAACATCGCTGACGATACCTTCCGCCAGGATGACGGACAGTTTCTTGCCGACAACAACGACTATAACGCCGACTTTGACGCCGGTTTTGGCAACGATGATTTCGGCAGCGACGACGACAGCTGGGTTTAACCCTGCTGGCGCTTCACGTCTGACAGCCATTTCTCCAGTGCGGCGGCAAACTGCTGTCGATCGCGCTGGGATAAGCTATCCGGGCCGCCAGTCTGCACGCCGCTGGCCCGCATCGTTTCCATAAAATCGCGCATCGTCAGGCGCTCGCGAATAGTCGCCTCGCTGTAGCGTTCGCCGCGCGGATTCAGCGCCGCCCCGCCCTTCTCCAGCACTTCCGCCGCCAGCGGGATATCGGCGGTGATCACCAAATCCCCCGGTTCGCATAGACGTACGATTTCGTTATCCGCTACGTCGAACCCCTGCGCCACGCGCAGTGTGCGGATAAAGCGCGACGGCGGGACGCGCAGCGGCTGGTTAGCAACCAGCGTCAGCGAGATTTGCGTGCGCTCGGCGGCGCGGAACAAAATATCTTTAATGACGTTCGGACACGCGTCCGCATCAACCCAAATAGCCATTGCGGCTCCTGTCGACGAAAAAGAGATACCGTATTGTCACCTGCTTTTGCCTTCCGTGAAAGCAACAAGATGATAAGCTATGTAGCTAACGATAAAACAAGCAAAGGGGATTGGTGATGGAGAAGAAAATCGGCTTTATCGGCTGCGGCAACATGGGCAAGGCCATTCTCGGCGGCCTGATCGCCAGCGGACAGGTTCAGCCGGGACAAATCTGGGTCTACACCCCGTCGCCGGATAAAGTGGCGGCCCTGCACGATCAGTACGGTATTAATACGGCACAAAGCGCGCAGGAAGTTGCTCAGGTGGCGGATATCATTTTTGGTGCCGTGAAGCCAGGCGTGATGGTTAAAGTCCTCAGCGACGTAGCCTCCAGCCTGAATAAAGACTCGCTGGTTGTTTCTATTGCCGCTGGCGTGACTCTCGATCAGTTGGCACGCGCCCTGGGCCATGACCGTAAAATAATCCGTGCGATGCCCAACACGCCTTCGCTGGTGAACGCGGGGATGACTTCGGTTACGCCGAATGCGCTGGTTAGCACCGAAGAAATCGCGGATGTCCTGACCATCTTCCGCTGCTTTGGCCAGGCGGAAATCATTGCTGAGCCGATGATTCATCCAGTGGTTGGCGTCAGCGGCTCCGCGCCGGCTTACGTCTTTATGTTTATCGAAGCGATGGCTGATGCCGCTGTTCTCGGCGGAATGCCACGCGCTCAGGCTTATAAATTCGCGGCTCAGGCGGTGATGGGCTCGGCCAAAATGGTGCTCGAAAGCGGGGAACATCCGGGGACGTTGAAGGATATGGTGTGCTCACCTGGCGGCACGACGATCGAAGCCGTGCGTGTGCTGGAAGAGAAGGGTTTTCGCTCCGCCGTCATCGAGGCGATGGCTAAATGCATGGAGAAATCAGAGAAGCTGAGCCATTCCTGATTTAACTATCGCGTAGCGGGTGAGGTTTCCCCCACCCGTTTGTTTCTTAGACCTGTTTTTTCAGGCATGCGCTCATAAATTTGCTGCGATCATCCCCTTTCAGGGACTGCTGGGTCGCCTGACCGTTACATTCGCGCATTTTTTGCTGCTGAGGCGTCAACCCCTTACCGTCCTGGGTGGCGCCATCTTTCTTCAGACAGTTACTCATAAACGTTTTACGTTCATCTCCTTTTAGCGACTTCGATGACGCTGCTTTATTACAGACGCTCATCTTTTGCTGCTGGGGAGTCAACTCTTTTTCCGCGGCACTTACCGCTGTCATAAATACCAGGCCAAAAAGTAGGGTCACAAGTAATATTATTTTCATCGTACCATCCTCTATGAGTGGAACTCTGTAAGTCTGGTCGCTGATGGAGAAAAAACCAGCCGGTAACGAAAATTCATTACCGGCGTCAGGTTATGGCAGATTAAGTGCGGTTTTCATGGTGTAAAACAGGTCGGTCTGATCGGTTAAACCCACCACGTTGGCCGCGTGTGGGCCGTAGGCGGCAATGCGCAACTGGGTGCCGGTATGCTCCATCGACTCTTCTTCAGAGTTGCCGTAGCTCATCACCATTACCGAGCCGTCTTTGGTATTCAGCGCCTGCGTCAGGCCTGGTGCTTTGGTGTCTGCCGGGATAATCTGGCTGGCGTGAGCGTGGTCGGCGGTGACGATAACCAGGGTATTACCCTCTTTTTTGGCAAATGCCAGCGCTTTCTGTACCGCTTCATCCAGATCGACGGTTTCGCCGATCTGACCGCATGGGTTCGCCGCGTGATCCTGTTTATCGATAGAAGCGCCCTCCACCTGCAGGAAGAAGCCCTTCTCATTACGGCTCAGCAGATCGATGGCTTTTTCGGTCATCTGCGCCAGCGTTGGCACCGATGCGTCACGTTTCGGGTTCGGAGTACAGGTCACAGCCGCCTTATCGATATTGCCGTGATAAGACGCTTTCGGACCTTCCCAACGAACCGGCATATTCCCTTCCGAGAAGAGACCAAGCAGCGGTTTGTCCTTATTTGCCTGGCTAATTGCGGCCAGAGAGCTGGCGTCGGTGACGATCTGGTAGCCACGAGCAACCGCCTGATCGTACAGAGTTTTTCCCTGCCATTCACCCGCTGTCGCGCTTTCCGCGAAGGTTTTCGCCCCGCCGCCCAGCGTGACATCGGGACGAGCATTCAACAGCTGTTCGGTAATGGAACCTTTACCGCCCTTTTCCAGCGCGTTGCTGGCGCATTTTTCGCTGGTCACGCTCGGACCGTAGCATTTACGCGAAGTGACATGCGCCACCAGCGCAGCCGGAGTCGCGTCCTGCAGTTCCGCCGTAGAGACGTTACCGGTGGCTAAACCTGCCGCTTTCGCCAGCTCAAGGATGGTCTGATGATCTTTTTCATGGATATCCACGCCCAGCGCGCCGTTGTAACTTTTCACGCCAGTGGCCCAGGCTGTAGCGGAAGCGGCGGAGTCAGTCACATAATCCGGTTTGCCGGTTTTCTTATCCAGAGAATAATGGGTGTACTGGCCGGTCAGCGGCAGTGCGTCAATACCCTTAAAGAAGCCGCCCGCCCCTTCTGCATAATTTCGCGCGGCGGTAATTTCAGAATCTCCCATCCCGTCGCCAATCAGCAAAATAATATTTTTAGCTGGTTTATTGATTAACGAAGCGCGCAGCGCCTCGGTCTGGTCACCGCTCAAACGACGCGCGCCACCCGGCGTGGTAATATCGCCCTGCGCGGCACGGTTTTCCACAACCGGTGCGGTTGTTGTTTCTGCGTGAATAATCGGGGAGCCCAGCAGAGGTATCAGGGCAATAAACAGGGCGCTTAATTTCACTTTTCTCGTCTCCATGTAAAAAATACTTTAAAAACAAAACAAGGGAGACTGTATAAAAGCGATGTGACAGTAAAATGACAGCATCCATACCCTGTCGCAAAACTAACTACGAGGATGCCGTAACAGCTTCTTTATATATTGCTGCAGTAACTGGGTATCACGGTCATCTACCAGCGGGCCAGGGCTGGCCTCATCGATTGCCTTCTCAATATCGCTGATTAGCACCTGCTGGGCGTCCTGCGCCATATGGCGTAGCAGAGCAGTGACTACCACTTCCAACGCCTCGACCTGGGCCGTCAGTTCTTTCGATTCTTCTTCCTTTTGGGCGAGTTTTATCAGTAGCTCTGTAATGAGATTCTTCACAGCACTTATCCTTATACGAGATCCGTAATCTGCTATTTATGGCATACATTAGCCGTCTGTTGCCAGCGT
The DNA here is from genome assembly GCA_036498385.1 of Klebsiella sp. Lineage (GTDB taxonomy): Bacteria > Pseudomonadota > Gammaproteobacteria > Enterobacterales > Enterobacteriaceae > Klebsiella. The sequence continues at coordinate 4,510 of DASYFN010000031.1, read as the reverse complement.
TATTTTTTTAAAAGATCTGCCCTTCGATGAATAACAAACAAAACATTTTGCTCATTCCACACCTCCCACTCAGGAATTTACTCAATGCGGATTAATAAGTATTGTAACTAAATTTAATAAAGAATAACAAAATGGAATGCTTCTATTCTATCGATAACTATAACGTATCGCCATAATATATCTGGCAGGCCAGATTTACGCTGTCCGGCGCGTCTTTACCGGCCAGGCGCGCAATCAGTATTTCGCTCGCTGTTTTACCGATGTCATAACGTGGGGTAATGACGCTGGCTATTTTTTGTAGCCGCGCGCGACCAATTTCCAGTCCGTGAAAACCGGCGATGGCAATCTCCTTCGGGACGGATTTTCCCTGCAACTGGCACTCCAGCAGCACACCCACCGCCAGATCGTCGTGGGCACAAAAAATCGCGTCGATATCCGGGTGTGACTGTTGCATCTGCAGGAACATCTGCCGACCAAGCGCAACCGAAGAGATCGTCCGCGACGCCATGTGATACGCCTTAAGACCGTGCGCCGCCAGGGTACGCTGATACAGCCCGCCTCATCATTGCCCCGCGCGGTCGTCATCTCGGTGGCAAAATATCCCGGCGCGATGCCGTTAACCTGAATATTGTATTGGGCCAGCTCAACGCACATGGCGCGAGTCAGCATTTTAACCGCCCCTTCCAGGGCCGCATAAGGCGTAATCGTTTTACGACCCAGTTCGCTCTGTATTGAGCAAATAGGAATTATTTTCCCCGCGCGGCGGTTCATCATATATTTCGCCACTGCTGTGAAACCAGGAAATTCGCTGAAAGGGAAACGCCGCTGGATCCCGGCGTTATTAATTAATAATATCAGCGCCGTACTCCGCAAGGCCGCCGGCCAGCAGACTGCCAATCCTCTGAGCAGATCCGGTGATCAGGGCCGTTTCTCTGAAAAATCGAATAAATTTCGCATAAACCCTCTTTTTAACTCACTGTTACGCCTAACAATAAAAAAAGAGGAAGAGAGGTGATTAAACCGCAGTACGGCGACTGCGACGCAGCATGATGACCAGTTGCCAGATATTGATCAGGACAATAACCGCTGTGGCGATAAACACCCAGCGGAAACCAGCCATTGCCGATACCGACGCGCCGATCAGCGGCCCGGCCACATTACCAAGATACATAAACGACTGGTTATAACCGAAAATTCTCCCGGTGACGCTGTCGCTACAATACTTCAACAGTAGAGTCTGAACCGCCGGCAGCATTGCCCCATCGGCAAAACCGAGCAGGAAACGCAGAACGCCAAGCTGGAATGGTGTGGTGACGAACGACATGGCAAAGAACATTCCCACCGCGCAGCACAGCGTCGCCAGCAGGATCCGCGAGGTGCCTATCCTGTCGCCCAGTTTCCCCAGACGGGGAGCCGAAATCAGCGCCGACACGCCCGGCACGGCGGCAATCATCCCGGCGAGAAAGGCGATATTATTGCTATCCGGTGCCATCGACTTGATAAACAACGCCAGAATCGGGCCGATAGAACCGTTACACAGTTGAATGACCAGGGTGGTGAAAAACAGGCTGATCACCAGCCCCGGATAGGGCAGCGAGGCAAACACCGCCTTACCACTCAACCGCTCCGCCTTGCTGACCTGCGGGCGGGCGCCCTCTTTAATCAGAAACAGCGTCACCAGGAAGCTCACCGTCAGCAGGACAGCGGTGATGATAAACACCGCCCGCAAACCGACATGGTCCGCAAGAAAACCGCCGAGCAGCGGCCCACCGATCACACCGCTGATTTGCGCCGTTGAAAGGGTGCTCAGCGCCCAACCGCTGCGCTCGCGCGGAACCTGAGACGCCACCAGCGCCATGGCGTTAGGAATATAACCGGAAGTCAGCCCCATCACCGCACGCAGGATAAACAACTGCCAGACGTTGGTGGCAAACGCCTGTAATAAAATGGCGATAGCCATGCCCAGCGAGGCCCGCAGCAGCATCAGCTTGCGCCCTTTGCGGTCGGCGAGGCTCCCCCACATCGGCGAGACGATCGCCGAAACCAGAAAGGTGACGCTGAAAGTCAGCCCCGACCACATCGATAACGCTTCGTGCGAAGTCACGCCCAGTTGGGAAACGTACAGCGGCAAAAAGGGGAGAATTTGGCTGATGGCCAGGCCGGTAAAAAAACAGCCAAACCAGACGGAGATAAGATTAACCTTCCAGGATTCCATAACTACGCATATTCATTAATTTTTTGACAATTATTAACTAGCTTAGCAATTTCCCTTATCCGCCGTACTACCAGAGATGCGCTGATGGCGAGTTTAGTGTTTTATGACAGCAGATCGCGGCGTTGCGAATAATTTCATGGTGAAAAGCCCTGTATACAGCAAGAGATGCTCAGAAACAGAAGCGCTGGCCGCGCATCCCGAGGTGAAAATGGTTGGCATGGGCCGCGTTATAGTCCGGGCCTAAAGCGTTACCGTAATAGCGGCAACCGCCAGCCAGTAACGCCTGTAGCCAGGGGTGATACTGCGCATCATGCCACTCCTTCAGCACGCTGATGCGTCGGCCATCGGACAAACGAAAGCCGCTGATATCCAGCGCCTCTGCGGTAGCATGTTCGCTGCGCCGCGCATTCTGCCGATGGTAAATATTACGACAGGCAAAGCTGCCAAAATGGTCGACCTGCCGGAGTTCTTGCCCCAGCATCCGGCGAGTCAGCGGTTTCGCCTGTTGTTGCAGATACAGGGCGCTGCTCAACGCCAACGGGCAGCTGGCGAGGAAGCTGCTGCTGAGCTTTACCTCGCCAAAATCGCGTACCCGAACCACGCTTTGCAGGGGGCATTCTCCTCCGCTATCGGCAACCGGCTGGCTGGTGATGAGCTTACGCTGATTAGCTTCCTCCAGCAGGTCGGCGCACTGTACGAGCGTCAATCGGCGCAGCTTATAGTAGCTGATGAGTCCCGGCGGGTCCTCCAGGCGCAGCGGTACCAGCGGGTTATAGTGCGCGGGAAGATAACGATAGCCGTAATATCCGGCCGCCAGCAACGCCAACAGAACGATAAGACCTTTTCCTTTCACGCGCTGCCTCCCAATGCTTTACCCGGTGAATATTATGGCAGCCAGGCTGCTCTTTCACATGCTATGTTATGCCCTTTGATGTAATCATGATGGAAGTTGAAATGGCTAAGATGAGGGTTGGGATCGTTTTCGGCGGTAAGTCGGCAGAACATGAAGTGTCGCTACAGTCAGCGAAAAATATCGTGGAAGCGATCGATAAAACGCGCTTCGACGTAGTTTTGCTGGGGATTGATAAGCAGGGGCAGTGGCATATCAATGACGCCAGCAACTATCTGCTCAATCCGCAGGACCCCGCCCACATTGCCCTGCGCCCATCCGATATTACGCTGGCGCAAATTCCCGGACGCGAGTCGCAGCAGCTAATTAATGCCGATAGCGGTCAGCCGCTGGCGGCCATCGACGTCATCTTCCCGATTGTCCACGGCACTCTCGGTGAAGACGGTTCTCTGCAGGGCATGCTACGGATGGTCAACCTGCCGTTCGTGGGTTCCGACGTCCTCAGCTCCGCCGCCTGCATGGATAAAGACATCACCAAGCGTCTGCTGCGCGATGCCGGGCTGTCGATTGCGCCTTTTATTACCTTGACCCGAGCCAACCGTCATCAGGTCAGTTTTACTGAGGTGCAGGCGAAGCTGGGTCTGCCGCTGTTCGTCAAACCGGCGAATCAGGGTTCCTCGGTGGGCGTCAGCAAGGTAAACAGCGAAGAGCGATATCAGCAGGCCGTCGCCCTGGCCTTCGAATTTGACCATAAAGTCGTGGTTGAACAGGGGATTAAAGGACGTGAGATCGAGTGCGCGGTGCTGGGCAACGATAATCCGCAGGCCAGCACCTGCGGCGAAATCGTCCTCAACAGCGAATTCTACGCCTATGATACCAAGTACATTGACGATCAGGGCGCGAAGGTGGTGGTTCCGGCGGCAATCGACAGCGCTGTAAACGATAAAATCCGCGATATCGCCGTTCGTGCCTATCAGACCCTCGGCTGCAGCGGCATGGCGCGCGTCGATGTCTTCCTGACCGCCGATAACGACGTGGTGATTAACGAAATCAATACACTGCCGGGCTTCACCAATATCAGCATGTATCCGAAGCTGTGGCAGGCCAGCGGTCTGGACTACACCAGCCTGATTAGCTGCCTGATTGAGCTGGCGCTGGAGCGTCACGCCGCCGATCGCGCGCTGAAAACATCGATGAAGTAATCCCGGCAACGGGTTCACCGCCGTCTGCCGGCGGTAGCCCGGGTAAGGCGTTTACGCCGCGACCCGGGGAGTGTGCGGGGTTGATGTATCAGCTCGGCACACTTCCCGGCTCGCGCTGCGCTTAGCCGTATATGGACACCTCCCGTTATGCAAGCCATTTCTGCATTTTGTGTAACGGGGTAAGTTGCGTTCGTATATCCGGCCTCTCTTACGATACCGTCGTATCCGGGCCATGATGTTATC
>DASYFN010000030.1:0-15597 GCA_036498385.1 Klebsiella sp. | reverse complement strand
GGTTATCGACAATATCAATCTCACCATCCCGCAAGGGCAAATGGTGACGCTGCTCGGCCCTTCCGGCTGCGGTAAGACGACCATCCTGCGCCTGGTGGCCGGGCTGGAAAAACCGAGCGAAGGACAGATTTTCATTGATGGTGAAGACGTCACCCATCGCTCCATTCAGCAGCGCGACATCTGTATGGTGTTTCAGTCCTATGCCCTGTTTCCGCATATGTCGCTGGGGGACAACGTCGGTTACGGTCTGAAGATGCTCGGCGTGTCGCGTAACGACGTGAAAGCGCGAGTGAAAGAGGCGCTGGCGATGGTGGATCTGGAAGGATTTGAAGACCGCTATGTCGACCAGATCTCCGGCGGTCAGCAGCAACGCGTGGCGCTGGCGCGCGCGCTGATCCTCAAGCCGAAGGTGCTGCTGTTTGATGAGCCGTTGAGTAACCTCGACGCCAACCTCAGGCGCAGCATGCGTGATAAGATCCGCGAGCTGCAAAAGCAGTTTGATATCACCTCGCTGTACGTAACCCACGATCAGAGCGAAGCCTTTGCGGTGTCCGATACCGTACTGGTGATGAACAAAGGTCATATTATGCAGATCGGCTCGCCGCAGGATCTTTACCGCCAGCCTGCGTCGCGCTTTATGGCGAGCTTTATGGGCGATGCCAACCTGTTCCCGGCCATCTTCAGCGAGGATTTTGTCGCTATTTATGGCTATCGACTGCCAAGGCCGCCGCATTTTGCCACTTGCGGCGAAGGCAGCGTCGGCGTGCGCCCTGAGGCGATTACCCTGAGCGATCGCGGCGAGGAGAGCCAGCGCTGCACGATCCGCCACGTGGCCTATATGGGGCCGCAGTATGAGGTGACGGTCGAATGGCACGGGCAGGAAATCTTGCTACAGGTGAACGCGACGCGGCTGCAACCAGATGTCGGCGAGCGGTATTACCTCGAAATCCACCCGTACGGGATGTTTGTTTTAGCGGATGCTGTGTGATTGATGCCGGGTGGCGATTACGCTTACCCGGCACAAACTCAACGCCGCGCGTTCAATTCGGCAATATCCTTCGGCGTCGTCCGGCAGCAGCCGCCAATCAGCTTCGCGCCCGCCGCCAGCCACTGGGGTAAATATCCTGCCAGCGTTTCACAGGCTTCGCCGTGGTGATGCCAGGTCTTGGACACTGGATCATAGTGCTCGCCGGAGTTAGGATAAACCACCAGCGGCAGCGCCGTCAGGCTATGCAGATGCTCCAGCGCGGCGGTGGTGTTTTCCAGCGCGATACAGTTAATTCCCAGCGCCACCACCTGCGGGTAGTTTGCCAGCACGGCAATCACTTCCCGCAGCGGCGTGCCGTCGCTGAGATGCTGCGCATCGCGCAGGGTAAACGAGAACCACGCCCGCGCACGTGGATATGCGGCCAGCAACTCTGCCAGCGCCTTAATCTCGGCAAAATTCGGCATGGTTTCACAGGCCAGCAGATCGGTCCCGGCGTCCAGCAGTGCTTCCACGCGTGGACGATGAAACGCCTGAAACGCTTCGCCGCTAAGAACATAATCACCGCGATACTCCGAGCCATCCGCCAGGAACGCGCCGTACGGCCCGATCGAACCAGCAACCAGCAGCGCGCCCGCCTGCGGGTTTTCGGCAAGATATGCCTCCCGCGCCTTGCGGGCCAGCTCGACGCTTTTGCCAATCAGCGCTTTCGACTGCGTTTCATCCAGCCCGCGGGCGGCAAAGCCTGCCGGGGTAGCCTGATAGCTGGCGGTGATCGCCACCTGCGCGCCGGCGCGGAAATAGTCGAGGTGAACTTCGCGAATAAGCTCCGGGTTGTCGACCAGCACTTTCGCCGACCACAGGCTGTCGGCAAGATGACAGCCGCGTGCTTCCAGCTCCGTGGCCATTGCGCCGTCCAGCAGGATAAAAGGCTGTGCGTCAAGGATGGCGGTTAACGGATTATTCTGCGACATGTTGAGGCTCCTGGGTGAGTTTCCGTGAACGAGTCAGATAATACGCACCATAACACAGTGCCACGAACGGGATCCCGCACCACAGCGCAATCCTCTGACTCGGGTCAAACGCCAGACCCACGCAGGCCACCAGGCAAAGTACAAATCCCAGCACCGGCACCAGCGGATACCACGGCGCGCGGTAGTGCAGTTCGCTTAGCGCCTTCCCCTGCTGCAGATGGCGACGGCGGAACATAAAGTGCGAGGCGCAGATGCTCAGCCATACCGCCACCACCGCAAAGCCGGAAATCGCCGACAGCGCGACAAATACCGTATCCGGGGCCACAACGCTGGAGAAGAGCGCCAGTACGCCGCCGAGCATGCTTACTGAAATCGCCGTCAGCGGCACGCCGTTTTTGGTCAACCGGGTAAAACAGGCTGGCAGCGTTTTTTCATTGGAGAGCGACCACAGCATCCGCCCGGAGGCGTAGAGGCCGGAGTTCGCCGCCGACAGAATCGCCGTCAGGATCACAAAGTTAAAGATATCCGCCGCATAAGGGATCCCCACCTTTTCGAACACCAGCACAAACGGGCTTTTCTCTACCCCCGCCTGCTGCATCGGGATCAGCGCCGCCAGCACAAAAACGGTGCCGATAAAAAAGATAATCAATCGAGCGATGGTGGTACGAATGGCCACTGGTATGACTTTATGCGGATTTTCGGTTTCCCCCGCCGCGATGCCGATAAGCTCGGTGCCGGAGAAGGCGAAATTGACCGCCACCATCGTCATCAGGATCGGCAAACCGCCGTGGGGGAACCAGCCTTCGGCGGTAATATTGCGCAGCCCCGGCGCCGGAGAGCCATCCTGCATCGGAATGATGCCGAAAATCGCCGCCCCGCCGAGAATAATAAAAGCAATAATGGTGACCACTTTCACCAGTGAGAACCAGAATTCACCTTCGGCAAAGAAGCGGGTAGAGATAACGTTGAGCGTAAAAATCACCACGCAGAACACCACGCACCAGGCCCATACCGGCACCTGCGGGAACCAGTACTGCATACAAAATCCGGCGGCGGTAAAACTTGATCCAAGCGCCACCGTCCAGGTTAGCCAGTAGAGCCAGGCGACGGTATACCCCGTCGCCGGGCCGAGATAACGCGCGGCGTAGACGTGAAACGCTCCGGTTTCCGGCATCGCCACCGAGAGTTCGCCCAGACACTGCATCACCAGCCAGACCACCAGCGCGCCAATCAGGTAGGCCAGCAACGTCCCCGCCGCCCCGGTGGTGGAGATGATGTAGCCGGTATTAAAGAATAACCCTGTGCCAATAACGCCACCCAGCGACAGCATAATCAGGTGGCGGGTTTTCATGGTGCGCTTAAGCTGCCCACCTTGTTGTTGCGTTGTTTGCATTTGACCTCATAGGCGTATAGACATCTAAACATCCAAATAAGATATTCCTTATACCGCGCCCACCAGCAAATTGCAAAAAACGATACTATTGTCTCTGCCGCCTGAAAGTCGTCCTCGCAGAGAACTGCACCATTACGGTTATCAATCATCGTGCAACCCGCCTCTTTTTTGCACATCAGGCTAGCGCAAAGCGGCCAATCGCCTCTGCGGGTGACCTGGCATTCTCCTTGCAACCCTCCCGATATCTTTATCTGGCGAGGCATCGACAATGACAGAGCAAACCACAACGCTAAAAAGAACGCTCGGCAGTTTCCGCTTATGGGGGATCGCCGTTGGATTAGTTATTTCCGGGGAGTATTTCGGCTGGAGCTACGGCTGGTCTCAGGCCGGGACGCTGGGCTTTTTGCTTGTCGCGCTGGCTATCGCCGCGATGTACTGCGCCTTTATTTTTAGCTTTACCGAACTCACCACCGCGATTCCGCATGCGGGCGGGCCTTTTGCCTACGCTTACCGCGCCTTTGGCCCGACCGGCGGGTTTATTGCCGGTTTCGCGACCCTGATTGAATTCGTCTTTGCCCCACCCGCCATTGCCATGGCCATCGGCGCTTACCTTAACGTGCAGTTTCCGGCGCTCGACCCTAAGTGGGTGGCCTGCGGCGCCTACGTCATCTTTATGACGCTAAATATTCTCGGCGTCGGTATCGCCGCTACCTTTGAGCTGGTGGTGACGCTATTAGCGATCTTCGAACTACTGGTGTTTATGGGTGTTGTCGCACCGGGCTTCTCGTGGAGCCATTTTACCACTAACGGCTGGGCGGGCGCGGAGAGCTTCAGCGGCCTGGCGCTACCGGGGATGTTTGCCGCTATCCCGTTTGCTATCTGGTTCTTCCTCGCTATTGAAGGGGCGTCAATGGCCGCCGAAGAGGCTAAAGATCCGCAGCGCACCATTCCCCGGGCGCTGGGCGGCGGTATCCTGACCCTAACCGTACTGGCAATTGGCGTCATGGTCTTTGCCGGAGGCGTGGGCGACTGGCGAACCCTGGCCAATATTAACGACCCGCTGCCGCAGGCGATGAAAATGGTGGTCGGCAACGGCAGCGGCTGGCTGCATATGCTGGTGTGGCTGGGGCTGTTCGGCCTGGTGGCGTCGTTCCACGGGATCATTATGGGCTACTCGCGGCAGATATACTCCCTGGCGCGCGCCGGTTATCTGCCCGCCAGCCTGGCGATGCTGAATCGCCGCACCCGCACGCCGCATCTGGCGATCCTCGCCGGGGGCGTAGTCGGTATCGCCGCTATTTTCTCCGATTCACTGATCACCATTAGCGGGATGCCGCTGACTGCCTGTATCGTCACAATGTCGGTATTTGGCGCTATTGTTATGTATATCACCTCGATGGCGGCGCTGTTTAAACTGCGCCGCAGCGAGCCGAAGCTGATTCGGCCATTCCGCGCGCCACTCTATCCGTGGGCGCCCGCCTTCGCGCTGGCGATGGCGGTACTCTGTCTGGTGGCGATGGTCTGGTACAACCCTCTGCTGGCGCTGATTTTCGCCGCCATGATGCTCGGCGGCTATTTGTGGTTCCGTAAGACCGCAGGAGCCCGCCAGCGCGCGGCGGTGGATCCGCAACTGCGTACCGTCTCCTGAGGAGCCGACACATGTATAAAACCACGCTATCGGGCCAGGTATGGCGTTTTGATAGTCTGAAGACGTTGCTGGCGAAAGCCTCCCCGGCGCGTTCCGGCGACGCGCTGGCGGGCGTTATCGCGGGATCCGCCGAAGAGCGGATGGCGGCCAAAATGACGCTGGCGGAGGTTCCGTTAACGGAGATCCTCGATAATCCATTGATTCCCTACGAACAGGATGAAGTAACCCGGCTGATACTCGATACCCACGATACTCGGGGCTTCACGGCGATTCGCCATCTGACGGTCAGCGATTTTCGCGACTGGTTGCTCGACGATGCTACCGACGAGGCGACGCTGCGCCAGGTCTCCCGGGCGATAACCCCGGAGATGGCCGCTGCGGTCAGCAAGCTGATGCGCAATCAGGATCTGATCCTCGCCGCCAGCAAATGCCGGGTGGTCACCCGTTTTCGTAACACCATCGGCCTGCCGGGGCACCTGAGCGTGCGCCTGCAGCCCAATCACCCGACCGATGACATAAAAGGCATCGCCGCCAGCATGCTTGACGGCCTGCTGTACGGCGCGGGGGACGCGGTGATCGGCATCAACCCGGCAAGCGACAGCCTGCCGGTACTGGCGCAGCTTAACCATATGCTTGACGATATTATTCAGCGCTTCGCCATCCCCACCCAGTCGTGCATTTTGACTCACGTCACCAATACCCTGCAATTGATTGAGCGCGGCGCGCCAGTGGATCTGGTCTTTCAGTCGGTAGCCGGTACCGAAGCCGCCAACAGCGGTTTCGGCATTAATCTGGCGCTGCTGCAGGAGGCCAGAGAAGCGGCGCTGAGCCTGGACCGCGGCACGCTGGGCAATAACGTGATGTATTTTGAAACCGGCCAGGGCAGTTGTCTTTCCGCCAACGCCCATCACGGCGTTGACCAGCAGACCTGCGAAGCCCGGGCCTACGCCGTCGCCCGCCATTTCGAGCCGCTGCTGGTCAACACGGTGGTGGGCTTTATCGGCCCGGAGTATCTGTACGATGGTAAACAGATTATCCGCGCCGGGCTGGAAGATCATTTCTGCGGCAAGCTGATGGGACTGCCTATCGGCTGCGACGTCTGCTACACCAATCACGCCGAGGCGGATCAGGATGATATGGATACCCTGCTGACGCTGCTGTGCGCCGCCGGGCTGACCTTTTTAATCGGCGTACCGGGAGCTGACGATATTATGCTCAACTATCAAAGCACATCGTTTCACGATGCCCTTTACGCCCGCCGTTTGTTGGGTTTACGGCATGCGCCTGAGTTCGCCGACTGGCTGATGAAGATGCAGATTATTGACCGCCACGGCGCGCTGCGTCTGACCGATGCCCGCCATCCGCTGCTTTCCGTCCTGCCGCAAGGAGAACCGGTATGAATCCTCCCGACGTCTGGAACCCGCTGCGCGAATTTACCGATGCGCGGATTGCGCTGGGCCGCAGCGGCGCCAGCCTGCCGACCCGCGAAGTGCTGAATTTCGGCCTCGCCCACGCCCGGGCGCGCGACGCCATCCACCAGTCCTTCGCCAGCGACCAGTTAGAGCAGCCGCTGGCGGAACTGGGGTTGTCGACGCTGACCGTTCACAGCGCCGCCAGCGATCGCCATGTCTATCTCAATCGCCCGGACCTGGGGCGACATCTCAACGAAGAGAGCCGCGCCGAGCTGGCCGCCAGCGGCGTGCGCCCCGCCGACCTGCTGCTGGTGATTGGCGACGGGTTGTCGTCATACGCCGTGCAGCGCCAGGCGGTGCCGCTGATCCGCGCCCTGCTGCCGTACCTGAAACCCCTCGGATTAAGCCTTGCTCCGGTGGTGCTGGCGCACCAGTCCCGGGTCGCTCTGGGCGATGATATTGGCGAAACGCTGAAGGCCCGAGCGGTGGCGATACTGATTGGCGAAAGGCCCGGCCTCTCCTCGCCGGATAGTCTCGGGGTTTATTTAACCTGGCAGCCGCATCGTCAGCGGCTGGAGTCGGAGCGCAACTGTATTTCTAATATTCGCCCGGAAGGGCTGAGCTATGATGCCGCAGCATTTAAGCTGGCCTGGCTACTGGAACAGGCATTTTTACGGCAACTTACCGGAGTGCGCCTGAAAGATGAAAGCGATAATCCGGCGCTGCATGGAAAAATAAAACCTTTGAGCCATCGGGAATAATAATTAACACGATCGCGGAATAGTTTTTTGATATTCATTGGGGTACCTGAGAATTATATTCAGGTGCGTTTTTTGCGCCATCATAGCGCGGCGTATCAGGCCTCATCTACGGGGGTAATAAGAATATTGCATGAGTGAAAATGAAAGGATTGAGGTAAGGTAAATCTGCAAATTAAATATATTTCGTTATCTATTCAAAATAACAACCAATAATTTGCCGGGTAAGCTGGCGGATTATTTCTCAATGTTATGCAGTCATTGATGGTTATAGATAAATAATCGACCGACGGTGAGGTACCAATGAACAAGTTTTCCGGGAAAGCGTCTTTAATGGCCACGCTGGTTGCCGCGTTGGTCGGTGTCAGCAGCGCACAGGCGGCTGAAATTAAAATCGGCGTGGTGTTACCGCTTAGCGGCGCGCTGAGCGGCTACGGACAGCCTTCGCAAAAAGGGCTGGAGATCATCCAGAGCATTACGCCGACGTTAAAAAACGGCGACACCGTGAAGCTTATCGTCATTGACGATAAGAGTGACAAGGTCGAAGCCGCTAACGCCATGCAGCGCCTGGTCTCCAGTGATAAAGTCGATGCGGTGATCGGCGAAGTCACCTCCTCCAATACCCTGGCGATGACCAAAATCGCCGACGACAGCAAAACGCCGCTGGTCTCCTCAACCGCCACCAACGACCGCGTCACCCGCAACCATCCTTATGTCAGCCGGGTCTGCTTCTCCGACAGCTTCCAGGGGGTGGTTGGCGCGAATCTCGCCTCCCGCGATCTGAAGGCCAAAACCGCCGCCATCGTCTTCGACAGCAGCAACGACTACTCCGTCGGCCTGGCGAAAGCCTTCCGTACCCAGTTTCTGAAAAACGGCGGCACCATTCCTATTGAAGTCCAGGCCCCAGGCGGCAGTAAAGATTTTAAAGCCCAGTTGTCCAGCGTGAAGGCGAAGAACGTCGACATGATTTATATGCCGATTTACTACACCGAAGGGGCGCTGATCGCCGTGCAGGCGAAGCAACTGGGGCTGAGCAAGCCAGTGGTCGGCGGCGACGGGCTGGCGGCGGACCAGGTCTTTTTTGACGTCGGCAAAGATGCGGTCAACGGCTATATGACTACCGATTACTACTCGCCGAACGCCAAAGAGCAAACGCCGGCGGGCGAGGTGTTTATCAAAGCCTGGGAAGCTAAATACCAGCAGCCGACCCACACCTGGGGGGCGATGGCGGCAGACGCGTATAACGTCATTATCAATGCGATGAACCAGTGCAGCGACCCGCACGACCGGGTTTGCGTTAACGAAAAAATTCGCGCCACTAAGGACTTCCAGGGCGTAACCGGCACCCTGACATTACAAAACGGCGACGCTATCCGCAGCGCGGTCATCAACGAAGTGAAGGATGGCAAGCTGGCGTTTCGTACCGTGGTTAATCCTTAAGGATATCAGATGGATGGTGCCATTTTTCTCCAGCAAGTGGTCAATGGAATGAGCCTTGGGGGCATGTATGCCCTGATTGCCATCGGTTATACGATGGTGTATGGGGTGCTGCGCCTGATCAACTTCGCCCATGCGGACGTGATGATGGTTGGGGCGTTTATCACCCTGTTTTTATTTTCTTCTATTGGGCTACCCTTCGGGGTAGCCGTTTTCCTGACCCTCGCGCTGTGCGGCCTGTTCGGGATGCTTATCGACCGGGTAGCCTATCGTCCGCTGCGTCAGGCATCCAAAATCTCCATGCTGATCACCGCCATCGGCGTCAGCTTCTTCCTCGAAAATCTGTTCAATGTGCTGTTTGGCGGCAGTTCGCGCTTCTTTTCCGCACCGGATTTTTTCAACAGCACCCGCGCCTTTGGCGACGTGATTATCACCAACGTGGCGTGGATCGTGCCGCTGATTACCATCCTGCTGCTGCTGGCGATCCTTTGGTTGCTGTACCGCACCCGCTACGGAATGGCGATCCGCGCGGTAGCCTTCGACGTAAATACCGTGCGCCTGATGGGCATCGACGCCAACCGTATTATCTCGCTGGTGTTCGCCCTTGGCAGCAGCCTCGCGGCGCTGGGCGGGGTGTTCTACTCCATCAGCTATCCAACCATTGATCCACTGATGGGCGTGCTGATCGGCCTGAAGGCCTTCGCCGCCGCGGTACTCGGCGGGATTGGCAGCGTCACCGGCGCGGTGCTCGGCGGCTTTATTCTCGGCTTTACCGAAGTGGTGGCGGTTGCCCTCTTTCCCGAACTGGGCGGCTACAAAGACGCCTTTGCTTTTATGTTCTTGATTCTGGTCCTCTTATTCCGCCCGGTTGGCATTATGGGCGATGAACGTCTGGAAAGGAGCCGTTTCTGATGCTCAACGCGACGACTACCGCCGGGGCGCAGTTGCGCAACCTGGCGATTATTGTTCTTTGCATCGTGCTGCTGGCCGGGATCAATCTGGTCTTCAACGACTATATTATTCGCGTCATCAGCACCATTTTTGTCTTTATGATCCTCGCGGTCAGCTACAACCTGATCAACGGCGTGACCGGGCAGCTGTCGCTGGAGCCCAACGGCTTTGTGGCGGTCGGCGCTTACGTCACCGCCCTGCTGATTCTCTCTAACGACAGCAAGCTGGATATGTTTGAGATGGCCGCGCCCAGCCCGTGGGTCCTCGTGCTGCACGCTGGCTTCCTGCCCGCCTTGCTGATTAGCGGCCTGTGCGCGGCGGCGCTGGCAGTGTGTCTTGCTTTCCCGGTATTCCGCGTACGCGGTGACTACCTGGCGATTGTGACCCTTGGTTTTGGCTTTATCATTAAAATCCTCGCCATCAACAACCCGCAGATCACCAACGGCGCGATTGGTCTCAACGACATCCCGCAGCAACCATACCTGCTGTTCTGGTGCGGACTGTTCGCCCTGCTGGCTACCGGGATGATTTTGCAACTGGTGTGGTCGAAATACGGGCGAATGATGAAAGCGGTGCGCGACGATGAAGATGCCGCCATCGCCATGGGGGTGAATACGTTTCGCATTAAAACCTGCGCTTTCGCCACCAGCGCCTTCTTCGAAGGGATCGGCGGTGGCCTGCTGGCCTCGCTGCTGACCACCATCTCGCCGGGCCTGTTCGACTTTATGCTCACCTTCCAGCTGCTGATTATTATCGTGCTCGGCGGGCTGGGCAGCACCACCGGCGCGCTGCTCGGCACCGTACTGGTGGTCGGTAGCGGCGAATGGCTGCGTTTTCTCGACCAGCCGCTCCAGCTCTTCGGTTACGATCTCGGTGCATATCCGGGTCTGCGAATGGTGGTGTTTTCACTGCTGCTGCTGATCATCATGCTGTTCGCCCGCGAAGGTCTGCTGGGCAAAAAAGAGATCTGGCAGGTAAACAGAAGGAGCCGCGACTATGGCGCAAAATAAGGTCATTTTGCAGGTGCAGGATGTCACCATGCAATTCGGCGGTCTGCGAGCCATCGACAGCGTTAGTTTCCACGTCGACGAGGCGGAAATTTTTGGCCTGATTGGACCCAACGGCGCGGGAAAAACCACGATGTTCAATGTCATCACGGCGAATTATAAACCGACCAGCGGCAGTGTGACCCTGGCGGGAAAGTCGTTAAAAGGGCTGAAGCCGAACCGGGTGGTCAACGCCGGGATCGCCCGCACCTTTCAGAATATCCGCCTGTTTAACTCAATGACGGTATTAGAAAACGTGATGGTCGGTCTCGACAGCGCCAGCCGCTATTCACTGCTGGAAGCGGCACTGCATATTGGCCGCTATTTCCCCGCCGAGCGGGCGGCAAAGGCCAAAGCGATGGCGATTCTGGACGATATCGGTATCGGCCATTTCGCTGATATGCAGGCCACCAGCCTCAGCTACGGCAACCAGCGCAAAGTCGAAATCGCCCGCGCGCTGGCGACGTCGCCGAAGCTATTGCTGCTGGATGAACCCGCCGCCGGGATGAACCCGAAAGAGACTGACGATCTGGCGGATCTGATCTTCCGCATGCGTAACGACTATCAGCTCAGCGTACTGCTGATCGAGCACGATATGCCGTTCGTCAATAAGCTGTGCGAGCGGGTGATGGTGCTGGAGTACGGCAAACCGCTGTTTAGCGGCCTGATGTCCGAAGCCATCAACAATCAGGATGTAATTTCCGCTTACCTGGGGGACGTTCGTTATGCTTAGCGCACGCGAGTTAAAAGTGTTTTACGGCGTGATTCAGGGGCTGAAAGGCATTGATATTGATATTAACGACCGGGAAATTGTGACCTTAATCGGCAGCAACGGCGCGGGGAAAACGTCCACTCTCAACGGTATCGTCAACCTGGTGCGCTCCACGGGGCGAGTGAATTTTCTCAACGAGGATATTTCCCACAGCCAGACGCACCAGATTGTGCGCAAAGGGCTGGCGCTGGTGCCCGAAGGACGGCGCATCTTCACCAACCTGACCATCGAAGAAAATCTGCGCATGGGGGCATACAACAATCTCGCCGGATTTCCCCGCCTGCGCGATCGCATGTATAGCCTGTTTCCCCGGCTGAAAGAACGGCGTACTCAGATGGCGGGCACCATGAGCGGCGGAGAGCAGCAGATGCTGGCTATCGCCAGAGCATTGATGAGCGAGCCAGTATTGCTGATGCTCGACGAGCCAAGCCTCGGGCTGGCGCCGAAAATTGTCGGTGAGTTGTTCGCCACGATTAAGCAACTGCGGGAGGAGAATATTACCGTGCTGCTGGTGGAGCAGAACGCCACGGCGGCATTGACCATCGCCGATCGCGCCTATGTTCTGGAGAATGGGAAGATTATGCTTTCTGGTCCGGCGGCGGAGGTGCTGGCGAATCCGGAAATTAAGCGCATGTATCTTGGAGGATAAAGCTGTTCACGGCTGCGGCATCGCTTCCTGCGTCGCCGCAACCGCAAACAGCCTCGCGCTACACACAGCACACCTCATTCCAGTAAGCTTCACGCGTCCTGCGCCGCTCAGTATGTTTTATCATGGCGAAACCACCTTGTTTCCACGTTGCCAGGTTCAATTCCGTAGAGACTGGCGATCGGTAATATCGCCTCCATAATCCGTTGGGTATCCTGCTGTCCGACTTCACCGTCAGATAACGAAGCCAGCCAGGTCGTTAAGCGTTGCCACAGCGCCACTTTCATTTTGCTCCTCCATCGGGAAGCGTTTTTGCCTGGGTCTATTTCAACCACAGTTGACAGCGGGCGGGAAATATCAATTCCTGATTTGTAATTCTGCTGAATGCATATTACGGCTAGCGTTTACCGGATGGCGACGTAAATGTCTTATCCGGCCCGCTGACGACTGGAAACCCGTAGCCCAGCTAAGCGCAGCGCGAGCTGGGTAAACAATATCCACAACTTTGTTAAGTTCTTTTTCGTTATAGATAAGAACATTTTCTTCTTTGCCGCCGACGACCAATTTGTGGGAGCGTGATAAACACAAAACAAAACAGGGATTCAGGGGAATAATTATGCGCATTGCAAAAACAAAAATCGTACTGGCACTGGGCATTATGGTGCTCGCCGCGCAGGCTCAGGCCGATCAATTAGCCGATATCAAAGCCGCCGGGGTGGTCAAAGTCGCCACCTTCGACGCCAACCCGCCGTTCGGATCGGTAGATCCGAAAACGCATAAAATCGTCGGCTACGACGTGGACTTCGCCGAAGCGCTGGCAAAGTCTCTCGGCGTTAAGCTGGAGCTGGTCGCCACCAACCCGGCCAACCGCATTCCGTTGCTGCAATCCGGTAAGGCCGACCTGATCGTCGCCGATATTACTATCACTCCGGAACGCGCCCAGGTCATTGATTTTTCAACGCCTTACTTCGTGACTGGCCAGCAGTTTCTCGTCCCGGCAAAATCATCGGATAAGCTCGATGATTACAGCAAAGCACGCATCGGCGCGGTAAAGGGCACCACTGGCGAACAGGCGCTGCATCAGCGTTTCCCGCAGTCGCGCGTGCTCTCTTATGACGATATTCCGCTGGCGCTGACCGCCCTGCGCAATGGTAACGTGCAGGCCATCACCCAGGACAGCACCATCCTCGTCGGACTGCTGGCGGAAGCGCCGGACAAGGCTAACTTCAAAATCATCCCCGACCTGCTGAGCAAAGAAGAGATTGGCGTTGGCGTGAAGAAAGGCGAACCTGCCCTGCTGAAAGCGGTGAATGACGAGCTGGTGAATCTGGAAAAATCCGGTGAAGCGGCCAAAATTTACGACGTCTGGTTTGGCCCGAGCACCAAAACCCCGCAGCCGCGCGCCTTTACTATCGAAGCTAAATAAGCAGAAAAAAGATTATGTTATCGGCTCTATTTTCACGCTCCGCGGCATCGTCCGCGGATTTTTCGCATCTGCAGCGCGCCAGCATTGAGTTTCGCCATGTTGCCAAAAGCTACGGCGATCATCAGGTACTGAACAGCGTTAATTTACAGGTTGAACCCGGCGAAGTGGTGGCGATCCTCGGCCCTTCGGGATCGGGAAAATCAACCCTGATCCGCCTGATCAATCAGCTGGAATCGCTGAGCGGCGGCGAAATTCTGATCGACGGCAAACCGACGCGCCAGCTCACCGGCAGCGCTCTGCGCCAGCTGCGCAGCCGGGTCGGCTTTGTCTTTCAACAGTTTAATCTCTACGCCCACCTGACGGCGCAGGAGAATATCACCCTGGCGCTGGAACGCGTTCACGGCTGGGGCAAAAGCGCCGCCCGAGAGCGCTCACTGGAATTGCTCAGACAGGTTGGCCTTGAAGATAAAGCCTGCCAGATGCCCGCCCAGCTCTCCGGCGGCCAGCAGCAGCGCGTAGCGATCGCCCGCGCCCTCGCCTCCTCGCCGCAAATCATCCTGTTCGATGAACCCACCTCGGCGCTGGACCCGGAGATGATCGGCGAAGTCTTGCAGGTGATGAAAAACCTCGCTCATAGCGGGATCACTATGGTGGTGGTGACGCACGAGATGCAGTTCGCTCGCGAAATTGCCGATCGGGTGGTGTTTATCGACGGCGGCGATATTCTCGAAGTCGCGCCGCCAGCCGAGTTTTTCGCCCGACCGCAGCACGCCCGTACCCGCCGTTTCCTGCAAAAGGTGCTCGATCCGCTGCATCAGGAGAGTGAGGCGTGATGCCACATCTCGACTGGCATGGCGTGCTGAGCGGGCAGCCGCTGCAATGGATAATCTCCGGTTTTCTCACCACCGTCTGGGTCAGCATCGCCGGCATGATTCTGGCGACCGTGCTGGCTGTCCTGTTACTGGCATTGCGCCTCGGCGGCGGTCGACCCGGCCGCTGGCTGGTGGCGGCCTGGGTTTCGCTGTTCCGCAATACGCCGCTGCTGGTCCAGTTGCTGTTCTGGTATTTTGCCGCCTGGAACCTGCTGCCTCTGGGGGTGCGAGATTTTATTAATGACGACCACAACTGGTCGATTCTGCCGGGCAATGTCTGGTGGCTGACGCCGGAATTTCTCTGCTCAATGTGGGGACTCGGGGTTTTTACTTCGGCGTTTCTGATCGAAGAGATCGCCTCCGGTCTGCGCGCCGTTAGCCACGGACAGCGGGAAGCGGCGCTATCGCAGGGGTTCACCCCCTGGCAGGAGCTACGCCACATTCTGCTGCCTCAGGGGCTGGCAAATGCCTGGCAGCCGATTATCGGTCAGTATCTGAACCTGATGAAGCTCTCTTCGCTGGCGAGCGGCATCGGCTTCGCCGAACTCACTTACCAGGTACGGCAAATAGAGAGCTACAACGCGCATGCGCTGGAGGCGTTTGCCATCGGCACCGTGCTGTATCTGGCGCTTGGGGTGGTGATGGGGCTGATGCTAACGCGCTTCGGCCCGGGACAAAAACTGCAAAGGAGCGCCCGGAATGAACGCTAATCTGGCGGTGATCGTAGATAATCTCGATTATCTACTGTGGGGACGGCTGGCGGACGGTATCCCCGGCGGTGTAGCGCTGACGCTGCTGATGGCTCTTGGCGCCGCTGCGCTGGCGCTGCCTGGCGGCGTCCTGCTGGCTGGTATTGCCTGGCGTTATGACGGCATCGTGCGGCGGTTGTTATTTCTGTGGGCCGAGATTATTCGCGGTATCCCGCTGATCTTCGTCATTTTTTGGTTGTGGTATCTGCTGCCGATGCTCACCGGCAGCGATCTGCCGGGGGCGGTGACCGTGACAGTGGCGCTGGCGTGGTTTACTGCGGCCTCGGTGATGCATTCGGTGCTGGCGGGTCTGCAGTCGCTGCCCCGGGGGCAGTACGAAGCGGCGCTGACACAGGGGTTTGCCCCTGGGCAGACGCTACGCCTGATCCTGCTACCTCAGGCCTTGCGCAACGTTCAACCCTCGCTGGTAGGGATATTTATCGGGCTGCTCAAAGACACATCGCTGGCGTTTATCGTCAACGTGCCGGAACTGACCACCGTCGCCGGACAGGTCAATAACCGGGTGCA
>DASYFN010000029.1:0-33893 GCA_036498385.1 Klebsiella sp. | reverse complement strand
CAGCGTTCAATCTGAGCCATGATCAAACTCTTCAATTTAAGTTTGATGCTCGTAGAATTAAACTTCGTAATGAATTACGTGTTCACTCTTTGAGACTTGGTATTCATTTTTCGTCCGAGGACGTTAAGAATTCCTGTCACTTTGAGTGCCCACACAGATTGTCTGATAAATTGTTAAAGAGCAGGGCAACGCGGCTTGCGCTCAGCGTTGCGAGGTGGCGTATATTACGCTTTCCTCTTTCAGAGTCAACCCTGAATGGCAGGATTTTTCTCTTCAACCGACCGGGGTGTTTGTGAAGTGATTCACATCTGCCGGGTCAGTGGGAGCGCATTATAGGGGGTTATTCGGCGGTGACAAGCGGTAAAATGCAATTTTATCTCAACCGCTCATCTTTTATACACAACGCTTATTTTTGCTGCTTTTTGATAGCATCCGGCAGGTCTGCCAGACTATTAAGCACCCAATCAGCGGCACTTTCCGCTTCTGGAGTAACCGGTTTGCCAGTGCGAACTAATACTTTCGTGCCGACACCAGCAGCCAAAGCCGCCTGCATATCTTCTACTTTATCACCAACCATATAGGAAGCAGTCATATCAATATGCAGGTAGTCGCGCGCCGAGATCAGCATACCCGGATGCGGCTTACGGCAGTCGCAGGTCTGGCGAAACTCTTCAACGGCTCCCTGGGGGTGGTGGGGGCAATAATAGATACCATCCAGGTCAACGCCGCGATCGGCCAGCGACCAGTCCATCCACTCTGTCAGCGTTTCAAATTGCGCTTCAGTAAACTTACCGCGGGCGATACCGGACTGGTTGGTCACCAGCACCAGCGCGTAACCCATCTCCTTTAATTGACGCATTGCGTCAATGACACCATCGATAAATTCAAAATTGTCGATTTCATGGACGTAGCCGTGATCGACATTAATCGTGCCATCACGGTCAAGAAAAATTGCGGGTACTGAAATTGCCACCGGTTTGCTCCTGATAAAGGCTAATACGCGTAGTATCGCATGTTTCCGGACGCAAGAAAGTGCTCATTATACAGTGTCAGATTGATTTAGACGTCTGGATGCCTTAACATCCATTTCATTGACAGGCATCGCCTGAACACGGCAAACGGCTAAACGATAATAAATAACTGATGATTAAACTTTCGAATATTACCAAAGTGTTCCCGCAAGGAAACCGCAGCATACAGGCGCTCAACGATGTCAGTCTGCATGTTCCCGCCGGGCAGATTTATGGCGTCATCGGCGCTTCTGGCGCGGGTAAAAGTACATTAATCCGCTGCGTTAATCTGCTTGAACGTCCAACGCAGGGCAGTGTCCAGGTTGGCGGCCAGGAGCTAACAGCGCTTTCAGAAAAAGAGCTGACTCGTGCTCGCCGTCAGATCGGCATGATTTTCCAGCACTTTAACCTGCTTTCCTCTCGCACCGTGTTCGGTAACGTGGCATTGCCTCTGGAACTCGACAATACCTCTAAAGATGAAATCAGGCGCCGGGTGACCGAGTTACTTGATCTCGTCGGTCTGGAAGATAAACACGATAGCTATCCGGCGAATCTCTCCGGCGGTCAAAAACAGCGCGTGGCAATCGCCCGTGCGCTGGCGAGTAACCCAAAAGTCCTGCTCTGCGACGAAGCCACCAGTGCCCTGGACCCGGCCACCACGCGTTCGATTCTGGAACTGCTGAAAGATATCAACCGTCGCCTGGGCCTGACGATTTTGCTGATTACCCACGAAATGGATGTGGTCAAACGCATCTGTGATTGCGTTGCTGTTATCAGCAACGGCCAGCTCATTGAGCAGGATACGGTGAGCGAGGTCTTCTCTCATCCCAAAACGCCGCTGGCGCAGCAGTTTATTCAGTCAACGCTGCACCTTGATATTCCGGATGATTATCAGGCTCGCCTGAAACCTGAGGCGCTTCCCGATAGCGTGCCCATGCTGCGCATGGAATTCACTGGTCATTCCGTTGATGCCCCGCTTCTTTCGGAGACTGCTCGTCGCTTTAATGTGAACAACAACATTATTAGCGCGCAGATGGATTACGCGGGCGGTGTAAAGTTCGGCATTATGCTGACCGAGATGCACGGCACGCAGGAAGATACCCAGGCCGCGATCGCCTGGCTACAGGAACACCATGTAAAAGTAGAGGTACTGGGATATGTCTGAACCAATGATCTGGCTGCTGGTTCGCGGCGTATGGGAAACGCTGGCCATGACGTTTGTCTCCGGCTTCTTCGGTTTTGTTCTCGGTCTGCCTGTCGGCGTCCTGCTGTATGTCACCCGCCCGGGGCAAATTGTCGCTAATGCGAAACTCTACCGCACGCTTTCAGCGGTGGTGAATATTTTCCGTTCGATTCCTTTTATCATCCTGCTGGTGTGGATGATCCCTTTCACTCGCATGATTGTTGGAACATCAATTGGTCTGCAGGCTGCCATTGTCCCGCTGACGGTCGGCGCCGCGCCGTTTATCGCCCGTATGGTAGAAAACGCCCTGCTGGAGATCCCAACAGGCCTTATCGAAGCCTCTCGCGCTATGGGCGCAACGCCGATGCAGATCGTGCATAAAGTTCTGCTACCGGAAGCGCTGCCAGGTCTGGTGAATGCGGCAACCATTACCCTCATTACACTGGTTGGCTATTCCGCAATGGGCGGCGCCGTTGGTGCCGGTGGGTTGGGACAGATTGGCTATCAGTACGGTTATATCGGCTACAATGCAACGGTAATGAATACCGTACTGGTGTTGCTGGTTATTCTGGTTTATTTAATTCAATTCTCTGGCGATCGTATCGTCCGGGCTGTGACTCACAAATAACATTACACACAATGCAGAATCTTACAGGAAGGAAATAACATGGCCTTTAATTTCAAAAGCTTTGCGGCAGTCGGTGCGTTAATTGGTTCTTTGGCTCTGGTAGGTTGCGGTCAGGATGAAAAAGACCCAAACCATATTAAAGTCGGCGTTATCGTCGGTGCGGAGCAGCAGGTTGCTGAGGTCGCGCAGAAAGTAGCAAAAGAAAAATATGGCCTTGATGTTGAACTGGTCACCTTCAACGACTACGTTCTGCCGAACGAAGCGCTGAGCAAAGGCGATATCGACGTTAACGCCTTCCAGCATAAACCCTATCTTGACCAGCAGATCAAAGACCGCGGCTACAAACTGGTTTCCGTAGGGAACTCTTTTGTTTACCCGATTGCTGGTTATTCGAAAAAAATCAAATCGCTGGACGAGCTGCAGCCAGGCTCTCAGGTTGCAATTCCTAACGATCCAACCAACCTTGGTCGCTCTCTGCTACTGCTGCAGCAGGTTGGTCTGATCAAACTGAAAGAAGGCGTTGGTCTGCTGCCAACTTCTCTGGATATTATTAACAACCCGAAAAACCTGAAAATTGTTGAGCTGGAAGCCCCGCAGTTGCCGCGCTCTCTGGATGATGCACAAATCGCGCTGGCGATTATCAATACCACCTATGCCAGCCAGATTGGCTTAACACCGGCAAAAGACGGTATTTTTGTGGAAGATAAAGACTCTCCATATGTGAACCTGATTGTCGCGCGTGAAGACAACAAAGATGCGGAAAATGTTAAGAAATTTGTTCAGGCTTACCAGAGTGACGAAGTTTACGAAGCGGCTAACAAAATCTTTAACGGCGGCGCGGTGAAAGGCTGGTAATCTTTTCTCAGCGTAATATTATTCAGGGCGGGCTTTATGCCCGTCTTGTCATTTATACAAGCACCTGATTCAATAGCGCCCTGTTTTTATTATTTATTGAGGAAATACTATGCGTGCTTTACCGGTCTGTTTGTTAGCACTCATGTTAAGCGGTTGTTCTATGCTAAGCAGATCTCCTGTCGAGCCTGTACAAAGCACTGTAATTCCGCCAGCCAAATCGGAACCGGCAAAAACCAAAGCGATGCGTCCGGCCCCGGTAAGAATTTATACCGATGCAACAGAATTGGTGGGTAAACCTTTCCGTGAACTGGGTGAAGTCACCGGTGAATCGTGCCAGGCCTCGAATCAAGACTCTCCGCCAAATATCCCGACGGCTCGCAAGCGTATGCAGGTTAACGCAGCAAAAATGAAAGCTAATGCCGTTTTGCTGCACCGCTGCGAAGTCACCAGCGGAACCCCGGGCTGCTACCGCCAGGCCGTCTGCCTTGGTTCGGCGCTTAACGTTACGGCACAATGAGTGATTTTCAGTTTGCGCAGATAGGTGTTATTCGCTCGCCCTATAAAGAAAAATTTGCCGTCCCCCGCCAACCAGGGCTGGTTAAAAACGGCGGCGGCGAATTACATCTTCTGCCTCCCTATAACCAGGCCGATGCCGTACGCGGCCTGGAAAACTTCAGCCATCTCTGGGTGCTGTTTATTTTCCATCAAACGATGGCAGGCGGCTGGCACCCGACCGTGCGCCCTCCCCGCCTTGGCGGCAACGCGCGGATGGGCGTTTTCGCCACCCGTTCAACCTTTCGCCCTAATCCAATCGGTATGTCGCTGGTCGAGCTAAAAGCTATTCGCTGCCAGAAAGAACAGGTCGTTCTTGAATTAGGCAGCCTGGACCTGGTGGATGGTACGCCGGTAGTGGACATCAAACCTTACCTGCCATTTGCCGAAGCGCTGCCGGAAGCCAGTGCGAGCTACGCTCAGCAGGCTCCGCTAGCGGAAATGGCGGTAAGCTTTACGCCAGAAACAGAAGCCCAACTTTTAACTCTGGAAAAACGCTATCCTCGGCTTAAGTTGTTTATTAGCGAAGTCCTGGCACAAGATCCGCGGCCAGCATATCGTAAAGAAGAAGATCCAGGAAAAACCTATGCTGTCTGGCTGCTTGATTTTAACGTGCGCTGGCGGGTGATTTCGTCCGGTTTTGAAGTCTTTTCTCTCGAACCACGCTAATTTTATTTTCCTCTCTTTTGGCATCTTAGCCACACTGGTAAACTAAACCACTTTTTTGTGTCAGGCTGGCTTCCAGCCTGTATCGATCGTCCAAATGGAACCGTAACAACATGCGTACTAGCCAATACCTGCTCTCCACTCTGAAGGAGACACCTGCCGACGCCGAGGTTATCAGCCATCAACTGATGCTGCGCGCCGGGATGATCCGCAAGCTGGCCTCCGGGTTATACACCTGGCTGCCGACCGGCGTGCGCGTCCTGAAAAAAGTCGAAAACATCGTGCGTGAAGAGATGAATAACGCCGGTGCAATCGAGGTGTTAATGCCGGTGGTTCAGCCCTCTGAGCTGTGGCAAGAGAGTGGTCGTTGGGAACAGTACGGCCCGGAACTGCTGCGTATTGCTGACCGTGGCGAGCGCCCGTTCGTACTCGGCCCGACTCATGAAGAAGTGATCACCGACCTGATTCGTAACGAGCTGAGCTCTTACAAACAGCTGCCGCTGAACTTCTATCAGATCCAGACCAAATTCCGTGATGAAGTGCGTCCGCGTTTCGGCGTGATGCGTTCCCGTGAATTCCTGATGAAAGATGCTTACTCTTTCCATACCTCTCAGGAATCTCTGCAGGAGACCTACGACGCGATGTACGCTGCATACAGCAAAATCTTCAGCCGTATGGGGCTGGATTTCCGCGCGGTACAGGCTGACACCGGTTCTATCGGCGGTAGCGCATCCCATGAATTCCAGGTACTGGCACAGAGCGGCGAAGATGATGTGATCTTCTCTGATTCTTCCGACTACGCAGCCAATATTGAGTTCGCCGAAGCGGTTGCGCCGAAAGAGCCGCGCGCTGCTGCCACTCAGGAAATGGCTCTGGTCGATACGCCGAACGCCAAAACCATCGCCGAGCTGGTTGAGCAGTTCAATCTGCCTGTTGAGAAAACCGTGAAAACCCTGCTGGTAAAAGCGGTAGAAGACAGCAAGTCTCCGCTGATTGCCCTGCTGATTCGCGGCGATCACGAGCTGAACGAAGTTAAAGCGGAAAAACTGCCGCAGGTAGCCAGTCCGCTGACCTTCGCCACCGAAGAAGAGATCCGCGCGCTGGTGAAAGCGGGTCCAGGTTCTCTGGGCCCGGTTAACATGCCAATTCCGGTGATTATTGACCGTACCGTTGCCGCAATGAGCGATTTTGCCGCAGGCGCGAACATCGACGGTAAGCACTACTTCGGCATCAACTGGGATCGCGATGTCGCAACCCCTGAAGTGGCAGATATCCGCAACGTAGTGGCGGGCGACCCGAGCCCGGACGGTAAAGGGACGCTGCTGATTAAACGCGGTATCGAAGTGGGCCACATTTTCCAGTTGGGTACCAAATACTCCGAAGCGATGAAAGCCTCCGTACAGGGCGAAGATGGCCGTAACCAGATCCTGACGATGGGCTGCTACGGTATCGGGGTGACTCGCGTGGTGGCAGCAGCCATTGAGCAGAACTTTGACGATCGCGGGATCCTGTGGCCGGAAGCTATCGCCCCGTTCCAGGTTGCTATTCTGCCGATGAACATGCACAAATCCTACCGCGTGCAGGAGCTGGCCGAGAAGCTGTACGCAGAGCTAAGCGCCCAGGGTATTGAAGTGCTGATGGACGACCGTAAAGAGCGTCCGGGCGTGATGTTCGCCGATATGGAGCTTATCGGTATTCCGCACACCATCGTGCTGGGCGACCGTAACCTCGACAACGACGATATCGAATATAAATATCGTCGCAGCGGTGAGAAGCAACTGATTAAAACCGGCGATATCGTAAATTATCTGGTTACACAAATTAAAGGCTAATCGGCACAGGTGGCTCTGGTTTCCAGAGCCACCTTTTTACAAGGATGGTAATCATGGATAAACGTATGGCGAATTACTGCCTGCTTATTCCCGCATTAATATTACTTTCTGCCTGCACGATGGATGTCGGCCGCCCAGAGTCTTCAGCATCAGCCATTAATCAGCATTCACAGCAATGGGCAGTCAGGCTTCAGCGCCAGGGTTCAGTTACCCATAAAACGCTGATCACGATTAGCGAACAAGACCTGCTTCCCGGCGATCTGCTTTTCTCTTCCAGCATTGGCGTTACATCGCTGGGGATCCGTGCTTTTAGCACATCATCTGTCAGCCATGTCGCTATCTATATCGGTGATAATGAGGTAGCAGAAGCGACTGGCGACGGAGTTCAGATTGTTCCCCTTCAACAAGCCATGCAACACAGCGATAAACTGTTTGCGCTAAGAGCACCAGACCTCACGCCACAACAGGCCGCAGATATTAAAAACTTCGCTTATAAAAACAAAGACAGCGGTTATAACTATCTCGGTATTATTGAATTTGTGCCCTTTATGATGACAAAACAGCTATGTTCCCTGAATCCATTCTCCAGAGATTTTCGCCAGCAGTGCGTTAATGGTCTGGCCAAAGCACAGCTAAGCGATGCGGGTACCGGAGACAAGAAAGCGTGGTTTTGTTCTGAATTTGTCATTGATGCCTTCGCGAAGGCCGGACATCCGCTGACCATGGCTCAGCCAGGCTGGATTAGCCCATCAGATCTGCTGCATATGCGTGAGGGCGACGTTGCAAACTTTAAGCCCGAAACACAATTGCAGTACATCGGGCACCTTAAGCTGGGAATTTACCTCAAGACAAGTCGTCTGGTTGGGCTCAATTAACTAACGCGAATTGCAGTCTTGTTGTTGATAAAGTTGGCAAAAAGTGAACAGGCTGCCACGACTGAAAATATGATTTTCTTCACTGTAAATTTTTTATCATCCATTCCACCGATTCGCCATGTATTAATGGCGAACTTTGCCACGCAGCGCTTTAACTGAGGACTTTTGCGCCTTTGAGGCAAGGCGGCGCTCTTTTGACGCTCTGGTCGGTCGCGTCTCCCGGCGACTCTTCTGCACTGCAGTTAATTCTTGTATTAAGGCAACCAGACGCGCAAGCGCCGCTTCGCGATTCATTTCCTGGCTACGATATTCCTGGGCCTTAATGATAACCACACCATCGGCAGAAATTAAATGGTGCCTGGCGGTAAGCAGACGTTCTTTATAATACTCAGGCAGGCTCGATGCTTTAATATCAAAGCGCAAATGAATAGCCGTTGATGCCTTATTGACATGCTGACCGCCCGCGCCCTGCGCGCGGATCCCGGAAAGTGAAATCTCGTCATCCGCAATCGCCACGCTGCGGCTAATCGTAATCATGCAGGTGTTTGCCAGGCCGTTAAATGAATTTCCAGGTTATTCCTGGCATCAGATAACCAGATACCACCGTCCTGAATGGTCGCCTGCAGTGACATAGTCCGATCAGCAAAGGTACTGAGTTGCGCCAGTTGAGAATCATCTAAATACCACACCGTCAGCTTTGAAAACTGTGCCATTTTACTCTTATTTTGCTGCCACCAGATTTCCGCCGCCCGACTATTATAAGCAAACAGCGCCACCTCTTGCGCCCGCGAGCAGGCTTTTTTAATCCTCCGCTCCTCCGGCAGCCCCAGTTCAATCCACAAGTCAACGCCCAGATGATCGTTAAGCAGCCAGAGTTCCGCTTCATCATCAGAGGACAAACCGCGGGTAAACTGCAGACGCTCGTCAGCGTATTTAATCCACGCCAGCAGACGCAGCATCATGCGCTCCTGGGTTTCTGAAGGATGCTGGGCAAGCGTCAAACTGGCATCCAGAAACTGGTTGCGATCCAGGTCGGCTACGTTCACCGTCGCTTTATAAATCGTCGCTTTCAGCGCCATGAGTCTACTCCTGATAAAAATGGCGTACATTGTAGCTAAACTGGCGACAAAAGGCTGTCAACAATCGAAGGATCCCCTTTCATCCTGCTGATATTGCTTAAATGACTATGGTATAGTCACCTTGCTAAACAGAGTTTATCTTCGTAGGCTTAAACTTACATCCACGGTTGAGTCGGAACGCTGACAGGAGGGCATGTGGACAAATATTGTGAGTTAATACGCAAGCGGTATGCGGAAATAGCCAGCGGGGACCTGGGGTATATCCCGAATGCACTGGATTGCGTGTTGAAAGTATTAAACGAGATTGCGGCGGATCAGGCTCTTTCAGAGTCAGTCAGGGAAAAGGCCGCATATGCGGCGGCAAACTTACTGGTGAGCGATTATGTCAATGAATGATACTTATCAACCCATCAATTGCGATGATTATGACAACCTCGAACTTGCCTGTCAGCACCATCTGGTCCTGGCGCTGGAGCTAAAAGATGGCGAACAGCTGCAAGCGAAGGCCAACGATCTGATCTCACGCAAAAATATCGAGTACCTGGTCGTGGAGCTCGCCGGTGACGTCCGCGAATTACGTCTGGATAAAATCGCCAGCTTCAGCCATCCGGAAATCGGTACGGTAGTCGTCAGCGAGTCCTGAATCAAAACGGGTGGCTCAGCCGCCCGTTTTCCTCCATATAAATTCCATGCCTTCCCCTTCCTGAACTTTTCCATCTACGGTGATAAACAGACTATCGGCAGCGGCAATAAGCGTCTCGCCATAAAACAGGAGTGGCGTGGTATCGCGCCGCCAGGGAGCAACGCCCAGTTCCTGCCAGATTTTCTTCAGCTTGCGGCCACCGTGGCGACCTACGATATGCAGGTTACCGCTGGCGCGAAAGCGAATGGTTACCACCTCCTCCTGGCGCGGGCCGCGTAACGGACCACCGGAAAGTAACTTCAGTTCGCCGAGGCTGTTGGGTAACGACAGCGGCTTAACAATATCGCTCCACTCCAGCATCGTCTCACTCTGACCAGGTATATACTTCACCCAATGCAGCCGTTGTTGATAGCGACGGACGGTAAATTGGCCAAGGCGCAAACAGGGAAAAGCGTCCTCTCGCGCCAGAGCCACTTCACGCCAGATACGCTCCGGCACCTCGCGTGAAGGCATCGGCGCATTGAGCCCTGCCAGCCAGCGGCGCAGCAGCGCGGCCCGACGCGGCATACTCATGGCCGTTAACGGTTCGATAGCCAACGAGCCATCCTCAGCCACCAGCGTTGCCAGCTCCGCCGCCAGCATTTCATCCAGCAATTGTTCCTGTTCGCCGCACAGGCTGGCGCTGCGCGCCACCGCCTCAGCAAAGTGCGGCCAGCGTGCGTTAAGCAGCGGGACAATCCGCAGGCGGAGAAAGTTGCGGTCGTAGGCATCATCCTGGTTGCTTTCGTCTTCAATCCAACTGAGCTGATGGGCCATCGCCCACCGATGCAGGGAGTCGCGGCTTTCATTAAGCAGCGGACGCAGTAGCTTCGTTCCGGCAAAATCAGACTCGCCAGCCATCGCCGAGAGTCCGGTGGGGCCGCTTCCTCGCTTAAGCGCCAACAGGAAGGTTTCACACTGATCATCAAGATGATGCGCGGTCACCAGCGCTTCGCCGGGCGCCAGCGCCGCATGGAATACCTGATAGCGCGTCTGACGCGCGTGGGCCTCAATCCCCAGCCCCTCATCGACGAGCACCACCCGTTCAATCACAAGCGGTACCTGCCACTGCTGACATATTTGCTGACAGTGCGCCACCCAATCGTCGGCGTTCGCGCTGAGCCCGTGGTGAATATGAATCGCCCTCAGTTGAATGGTTGGCTCCTGTTCTCGCCAGCGAACCAGGCGATATAAGAGCACGCTCGAATCCAGCCCGCCGCTGAAGGCCACCAAAAACTGGCGGTGCGATCGGAGCGTTAATGCGATATCGGGGATCATCATTATGAAAGTCTAACTGAGGAAAGCATGTCCGGCACGTTACCCGGCAGAACACATCCTGACAAGAACTACTGTTGATAAATCTCCAGCGGTAGCCCGTCCGGATCGTTAAAAAAGGTGAAACGTTTACCGGTGAATGGGTCGATACGAACGCCTTCACAGGCCACGCCGTGCGCCTCAAGATGAGCAACTGCGGCATCAACATCATCAACGCTAAATGCCAGATGGCGTAACCCACAGGCTTCGGGGCGACTCGGGCGCGAAGGAGGAAACGGGAAAGAAAACAATTCAATGACATATTCGCCATTCAGCGCCAAATCGCCCTTCCATGAATCACGCTCTTCGCGGTAAAACTCTCCCAGCAGGGTGAACCCCAGAATGTCGCAGTAGAAAGCTTTGCTCTTCGCATAATCCGTCGCAATGATGGCGATATGGTGAACACGTTTTAAACCCAGCATGCTAAAACTCCTCCCGTTGAAGCCAACAACGTTACTCGTTCAGTTCATTATTGCACAAGCGTTTAGTTATTTTTTAAGACCCGGACCCAGTAGACGCCATCTTCATCGCGTTTCGCGCCATGGATATCGGTTTCGAAGCCCGGATAGTGGCGACCAATTGAGCATAGCATTAACAGGAAATTGAGCACCGCGCGGCTCTCCTCCGTAATCATCTCGCCGGGCATCAGCAACGGCACCCCCGGCGGGTATGGCAGGATCATGTTGGCCGAAATACGCCCAACCAGATTCTCCAGTTTGATGGTTTCCACTTCGCCTTTAATCTGCCGCTGCCAGGCTTGATGCGGCGTCATTTTCATCTCCGGAAGGACATCGAAGGCGCTTAACATCAGTTGCGAAAGCTGGTGCTGGCGAATCAGGCGATGGATACCCTGCGCCAGGTCCTGAATACGCATATTGCGATAAAAATCCGGATCTTCAGCATACAGATCCGGTAGCATATTTTTCACCCGTAAATTGAGATCGTAAGAGCGTTTAAACTCGGTCAACCCACGCAGCAGCCCCATCGCTCGGGTTTTATCAATGCCGATACTGAAAAGAAACAGCAAGTTATACGGCCCGGTTTTCTCTACGACTACGCCGCGCTCATCAAGGAATTTCGCCACCAGCGCCGCCGGTATGCCTTCGTTATCCATATTGCCCTGTTCGTCCATACCGGGCGTCAGAATAGTCACTTTCACCGGATCGAGGTACATATGGTCATCATCGGCATCCTGAAAACCGTGCCACTGCTCTCCAGGCGAAACCGACCAGCACTGCGCTTCATCAATTTCTTCCGGCTGCCAGATATCAAAGAACCAACCGTCAGACTCTTCGCGTAACCGCTGCACCTCTTTGCGAAAATCAAGCGCCCGCTCAATCGAACGCTGAATCAGTCGCCTGCCGGAATTGCCGCGCAGCATTGCGGCTGCCGTTTCAATAGAGGCAACGATCGGATAGCTCGGGGAAGTCGAGGTATGCATCATAAAGGCTTCATTAAAGGTGTCTTCATCGTAGCTGCCTTTAATATGAATCAGCGAGGCCTGCGATAGCGCGGCCAGCATTTTATGCGTCGACTGTGTTTCAAAGATCACTTTCCCCGGTATGCGATCGCCGCTCATTCCGCTTTTACCCTGATAGATCGGATGAAAATGGGTATAGGGCACCCAGGCGGAATCAAAGTGGATTGACGGTACGTCGAGAGTCTCTTTGATCCAGGTGGTGTTATACAGCAATCCGTCGTAGGTGGAGTTAGTGATCACCGCATGTACAGGCCACCCGGCACCGCCTGCCGCATTGACCTTTTGCTGAATACTATCGCGAGTAAATTCGCGCTTAGGTATGCCGCCAAGGATCCCTAGCGCGTTGCGCGTCGGTTTTAGCCACAGCGGCACCACGTCACTCATCATGAGTAAATGAGCCAACGATTTATGGCAGTTGCGATCGATAAGCAGAGTGCTGCCCGCCGGGGCGGAGTACATACCGACAATCTTATTCGACGTCGAGGTCCCGTTGGTTACCATATAGCTCTGTTCGGCGCCGAATGCGCGGGCAATATACTCCTCAGCTTCCAGATGAGGACCGCTATGATCGAGCAGCGACCCCAATTCCGTCACGGAAATTGAGACGTCAGCCTTTAAGGTATTGCCGCCAAAGAAATCATAAAACAGACAACCCACCGGGCTTTTTTGATAGGCCGAGCCGCCCATATGCCCAGGCGTACAGAAGGTATATTTTCCTTCCTGCACATAGTTGAACAATGCTTTGGTAAACGGAGGGGTAATATTGTCGAGATATTCGCGGGTGTATTGACCGATCCGGGTAGCGATCTCTTTCGCCAGCCCCAGCGCGTATTCAAAGAACCATAGCGTCATGCGCAGGTCCTGACTGCTGACGTCCATCGTCGAATGGGTGTTGATGAAAGCGTAAAGCGGCAGATATTCATTTAAGCGATTAATATCGCTGCACAGGTCAACACTGTATTCATCCCAATCGAAAATAACCCCACAGATCCGTGGATTATGCTCGATAAATTGCAAAAGGTCGGCGCTATTTTGCGGCCAGATGGTCTGGAAACCTTGCTGTTGCAGGGCGGCCTCCAGCTCTTTGATCGGTTCGTCTTTATAATAGACGCCGTGGGGACCCATGATCGCAATAATATTCACGCTTTCCTCCGGGAGTCGGCCTGAGGGAAACATCATAGCAATTCCCTGGCGCATGATTACATAAAAAAGGGCCGGAAAAACCGACCCTTAGAGACAGAAGATGTCAGTAATATCAGGCGTAGCCGTAACTCATCAGACGCTGATAGCGACGGTTCAGCAACTCTTCTTCGTTTAGCCCGTCAAGATCGGCCAGATCGGCCAGCAGCTGCGCTTTCAGGCTTTCCGCCATCACTTCCGGGTTACGGTGCGCGCCGCCTAACGGTTCTGGGATAATAGAATCAATCAGCTTCAGCTCTTTCAGACGAGGAGCAACAATCCCCATCGCTTCAGCGGCCAGCGGCGCTTTGTCGGCGCTCTTCCACAGAATGGACGCACAACCTTCCGGGGAGATAACGGAATAAGTGCTGTACTGCAGCATATTCACTTTATCACCCACGCCGATTGCCAGCGCGCCGCCGGAACCACCTTCACCGATAACGGTACAGATAACCGGTACGCTCAGACGCGACATTTCACGCAGGTTGCGAGCAATCGCTTCAGACTGGCCGCGCTCTTCCGCACCAACGCCCGGGTAGGCTCCCGGGGTGTCAATGAAGGTGATAATCGGCATTTTAAAGCGCTCGGCCATCTCCATCAGGCGCAGCGCCTTACGATAACCTTCCGGCGCCGGCATACCGAAGTTACGGCGAATTTTCTCTTTGGTTTCGCGCCCTTTCTGGTGGCCGATAATCATCACCGGACGCCCGTCCAGACGCGCAATCCCGCCAACGATAGCTTTATCGTCAGCATAGGCACGGTCACCAGCCAGTTCGTCGAATTCGTCGAAAGCCAGACGGATATAATCAAGGGTGTATGGGCGACGTGGATGGCGAGCCAGTTGCGCAACCTGCCAGGCCCCCAGATCGGCGAAGATCTTGCGCGTCAGCTCTACGCTTTTTTCACGCAGGCGATGCACTTCTTCATCGATGTTAATATCCAGTTTCTCATCCTGGCGGCTTACCGCAGTCAGAGAATCGATTTTCGCTTCCAGTTCAGCAATCGGCTGTTCAAAATCAAGGAAATTCAGACTCATAGTATTCCTGTATTAGTCAAACTCCAGTTCCACCTGCTCCGAGCCGATAAGGCTACGCAGATCGTTAAGTAAACGATCGCTCGGAGAGACGCGCCATGTTGCGCCAAAACGCAACCGCGCGCGTGCATCCGCCCTCTGATAATAGAGGTGTACTGGAATAGTTCCCGAACGGTGGGGTTCCAGAGACTGACGGAGTCGGTTTAAAAGCTGGTCATCAATTTGCCTGTCCGTCAGCGAGATAGCAAGCCCGCGAGCATATTTTTCCCGGGCTTCGTCAATGTCCATGACTTCGCGAGCGGTCATTTTAAGCCCCCCGTTGAAGTCATCGAAGCTGACCTGTCCGCTGACGATAAGTATGCGGTCTTTTTCCAGCAATTGCTGGTATTTATCCAGGGCGTCGGTGAACAGCATCACCTCCAGACGTCCGGAACGGTCATCCAGCGTACAGATGCCGATACGATTACCACGCTTGGTGACCATGACCCGCGCGGCAATAACAAGCCCCGCCGCTGTGGTTACTTTACCACGATCGGTCGGATGCATGTCTTTCAGTCGTACGCCGCCAGCGTAGCGTTCGATCTCTTTCAAATACTGGTTAATCGGGTGCCCGGTCAGGTATAGCCCCAGAGTCTCCCTTTCGCCATCCAGCACCACCTGTTCCGGCCACGGCTGGCAGTTGGCGTAGGACTGCTCGATTTGCTCCGGCTCTTCCGCCAGCACGCCAAACATATCCACCTGACCGATGGCTTCAGCTTTAGCGTGTTGATCGGCAGCCTTTAGCGCATCGCCCAGTGAATTCATTAACGCCGCGCGATGCGGCCCGAGGCGGTCAAACGCCCCGGACATAATCAGTTTTTCCAGCACTCTACGGTTGAGCTTTTTAATATCCGTACGCGCACAGAGGTCGAATAATTCGCGGAAATAGCCGCCCTGATTACGGGCTTCAATGATCGCTTCTATCGGGCCTTCGCCGACGCCTTTGATCGCGCCGATACCATAAACGATTTCGCCATCGTCATTAACGTGGAAATGGTACAAGCCGGAGTTAATATCCGGCGGCAGGATTTTCAGCCCCATCCGCCAGCACTCATCCACCAGGCCGACGACTTTTTCGGTGTTATCCATATCCGCGGTCATCACCGCCGCCATAAATTCAGCCGGATAGTGCGCCTTCAGCCACAGCGTCTGATAGGACACTAACGCATAAGCGGCAGAGTGCGATTTGTTAAATCCATAACCAGCGAACTTCTCCACCAGGTCAAAGATTTTAATCGCCAGTTCGCCGTCAACACCGCGTTTTCTCGCCCCTTCTTCAAAGGTGCCGCGCTGCTTAGCCATCTCTTCCGGCTTTTTCTTACCCATCGCACGACGCAGCATATCCGCGCCGCCGAGGGTATAGCCGGAAAGCTCCTGGGCAATCTGCATGACCTGTTCCTGGTACAGGATGATGCCATAGGTTGGCTCCAGTACCGGTTTCAGACATTCGTGCTGCCACTGTACGTCCGGATACGATATCTCTTCGCGACCGTGCTTACGATCGATAAAGTTATCAACCATCCCCGACTGCAGCGGTCCCGGACGAAACAGGGCCACCAGGGCGATCATATCTTCGAAGCAGTCGGGCTGCAGACGCTTGATCAGATCCTTCATACCGCGCGATTCAAGCTGGAAGACGGCAGTGGTTTCCGAACGCTGCAGCATGTCGAAGCTTTTTTTATCGTCCAGCGGGATAGCGGCGATGTCCAGCGGCCCCTCGCCGTTCTTCTCGCGCCGGGCGTTGATCATCTCCAGCGCCCAGTTAATGATGGTGAGCGTACGCAGACCGAGGAAGTCGAATTTCACCAGCCCGGCATATTCGACGTCGTTCTTATCAAACTGGGTAACCGGGTGCTGACCCGCTTCATCGCAGTAAAGCGGGGCAAAATCGGTAATTTTGGTGGGCGCGATCACCACCCCGCCCGCATGTTTACCGGCGTTACGGGTGACCCCTTCGAGCTTACGCGCCATGTCGATCAACGCTTTAACCTCTTCGTCCGCCTCGTAAATTTCCGGTAGCTGCGGCTCGGCTTCAAACGCTTTCGCCAGCGTCATACCCGGGTCAGGTGGCACCAGCTTAGAAATGCGGTCCACAAAGCCGTACGGGTGGCCCAGGACGCGGCCAACGTCGCGGATAACCGCTTTCGCCGCCATGGTACCGAAGGTAATAATCTGCGATACCGCATCGCGACCGTACATGTCCGCGACGTGTTCAATAACCTGGTCGCGCTTCTCCATACAGAAGTCAACGTCGAAGTCAGGCATGGAGACACGTTCCGGGTTAAGGAAACGTTCAAACAGCAGGTCGAACTCCAGCGGATCGAGGTCGGTAATTTTCAGCGCATAGGCCACCAGCGATCCGGCGCCGGAACCACGTCCTGGCCCTACCGGCACGCCGTTATCCTTCGACCACTGAATAAACTCCATAACGATCAGGAAGTAGCCCGGAAACCCCATCTGGTTAATCACCTGCAGCTCAATGTCCAGGCGCTCATCATATTCAGGACGGCGTTTAGTCCGCTCATCGGGATTGGGGAACAGGAATTCCAGACGCTCTTCCAGACCCTCTTTTGATTTTTTAATCAGATAATCTTCGGTGGTCATATCCCCGGTCGGGAACTGCGGCAGGAAGTATTCACCAAGGCGCACGGTAACGTTACAGCGTTTAGCGATCTCAACGGTGTTTTCCAGCGCTTCGGGAATATCGGAAAAGAGCTCGCACATCTCCTCTTCGCTGCGCATATACTGCTGCGGCGAGTAGTTGCGCGGACGCTTAGGATCGTCGAGGGTAAAGCCGTCGTGGATAGCTACACGGATTTCATGGGCGTCGAAGTCGCCCGGCTCAAGGAAGCGAACATCGTTGGTCGCCACTACCGGTAAGCCCCGGGTTTCCGCCAGTTCCACCGCTGCATGCAACCAGGATTCTTCATCCTGACGGCCGGTGCGAATCAGCTCAAGGAAGTAGCAATCAGGGAAATGTTGTTCATAAAAATTAACACATTGCTCCACCAGCGCCATGTTGCCGCGCAGCAGGCTACGCCCCACGTCCCCCATACGTCCGCCGGAGAGCAAAATCAGCCCTTCTTTTAATTCGATCAGCCAGTCGCGGTCGATAATCGGGCCTGCTGCGCCGTAGCCGCGCTGATAAGCTCTGGAGATCAGCAGCGTCAGATTCTGATAGCCACTATTGTTAGCAGCCAGTACCGTAAGTTGACTCAGTTCATCGCCAAGCAACTCGCTCTGAACATGGAAATCGGCCCCCACAATGGGTTTAATTCCAGCACCATGTCCCGTTCCGTAGAACTTCACCAACCCGCAGAGATTGGTAAAATCAGTGATCGCCAGCGCAGGCATGCCGAGCGCGGCCGCCTTTTTTACTAATGATCCGGTTTTTGCCAGACCATCGATCATGGAATAGTCGCTGTGCACCCGCAGGTGTACGAAACGTGGTTCAGCCATCTTCAGATTCCGCGTTACTTAATTGCTTGCGTGTCAGGTCAGGACGCCAGGCCCAGCGCGCGTTTCACCGGGCCAAAGCTGCGCCGGTATTGCTCAATTACGCCATGTTCCAGCAACTTTTGCAGGTGAAAAGCGGTGGGATAACCTTTATGTTGCGCAAAGCCGTACTGAGGGAACTGCCGATCCAGTACCGCCATTTCAGCATCGCGCGTCACTTTAGCCAGAATCGACGCGGCGCTGATTTCCGCCACTCGGCTATCGCCTTTGACGACCGCCAGTGAAGGCACAGGCAGCGGCGGACAGCGGTTACCATCAATAAGAACAAACTCAGGGGAAATGCGCAAACCCGCAACGGCGCGCTGCATGGCCAGCATGGTCGCATGCAAAATATTCAGCTTATCGATTTCATGCGGCTCCGCACGACCAAGGCTCCAGCACAGTGCTTTTTCTTTAATCTCGTCGAATAGTGCAAGGCGGCGTTTTTCGCTTAGCTTTTTCGAGTCGTTCAGACCCGCAATCGGCTTTGCCGGATCGAGAATAACCGCAGCAGTCACCACCGCGCCAACCAGCGGACCGCGTCCGACTTCATCGACTCCCGCAACCAGATGGGTATGTGGATATACGAATTCCATCATTTTGCTAACTCCAGTACTGCATCCGCCGCCTGCTCATCAGCGTTGCAGCGGATCTGCTGATGCAGCGCGCGAAAGGTTGCATGCATATCATGGCTGGTTTTACCATCCTCCAGCAGCGGCTTTAGCGCCTCGGCCAGCGCCTGCGGCTGACATTCATCCTGCAGCAGTTCTTTAACCAGTTCACGCCCGGCCAGTAAATTCGGCAACGACACATAGTCGGTCTTAACCAGTCGTTTTGCCAGCCAGAAGGTAAACGGCTTCATCCTGTAGCCGACGACCATCGGACACTTAGCCAGCATGCATTCCAGCGCAGCCGTTCCGGAGGCCAGCAGTGCAGCATCGCTGGCGATCATCGCATCGCGCGCCCGGCCATCCAGCAGGTGTACGGCAAGATCCGGCGCCGTTTCCGCTTTGATTCGCTCAAACTGCTCCCGCCGCTTCGCGTTGACCAGCGGGACAACCACTTCCAGATCGGGATAATGGTCTCGCAGGAGTTGCGCCGTTTTCAGAAAATCGGCGCTGAGCATCTCAACTTCCGCCCCGCGGCTTCCCGGCAGTAGCGCCAGGCAGTGCACGTTACGATCGATCCCCAGACGGTCACGCGCCGCGCCTTTGTCCGGGTCCAGCGGCATCGCATCCGCCATCGTATGGCCGATAAACCGGCAGGGAACATTGAATTTGTCATAAAACGCTTTTTCGAAAGGCAGAAATGCCAGTACCAGATCGGTGGATCTGCCAATTTTGAAAACGCGTTTTTGCCGCCATGCCCACACTGACGGGCTGACGTAATGGATAGTTTTGATAGCCTGCTTCTTCAGATTACCTTCGAGGGTAATATTGAAGTCAGGCGCATCAATACCGACGAATACGTCTGGCCTGAGCTCGGTAAATCGGCGGGTGAGATCGGCACGAATATGCAGTAGTCGGCGCAGGCGACCAAGCACTTCAACAATGCCCATCACCGCCAGCTCTTCCATCTCATACCAGGCCTCGCAGCCTTCGGCCTGCATCAACGGCCCGGCAACGCCGACAAAGCGAGCATCAGGTATGCGGGCTTTGAGCGCGCGGATAAGACCGGCACCAAGAATATCGCCGGAGGTTTCTCCGGCGACCAGAGCAATCGTCAGGGGACGCGATTCAGCCATTAACGAATCAGGCCGCGCGTGGAGCGGGCAAAAAAGTCGGTAAACGTCTGCACTTCAGGATATTGTTCCGCCAGCTCGGCGATCTCAGCTTTTGCTTCGTCCAGCGTTTTACCACTGCGATACAGCAGCTTATAGGCGTTACGAATCGCAGTGATCGCCTCACGGCTGAAACCACGGCGTTTCAGCCCTTCGATATTGACGCCAAACGGCGTCGCGTGATTGCCCTGAGCAATAATAAACGGCGGCACATCCTGCGCGACGCCGGAGCAGCCGCCAACCATCACGTGCGCTCCAATAATACAGAACTGATGCACGGCGGTCATGCCGCCAATGATAACAAAATCATCCAGCGAAACATGGCCAGCAAGCGTCGCGTTATTAGCCAGAATGCAGCGGTCGCCAAGCGTGCAATCATGCGCCACGTGGGCGTTGATCATCAGCAGATTATCGCTGCCCACCTTCGTTAATCCACCACCCTGTACTGTGCCACGATGAATGGTGACGCTTTCGCGGATGCGGTTGCGATCGCCAATTTCCACGCGGGTCGGTTCGCCAGCATATTTCAGATCCTGGTTAACTTCACCGATGGAAGCAAACTGATAGATCTCATTATCGCGGCCAATTTTGGTATGGCCGTTAATGACGACGTGAGATTTCAGTACAGTACCTTCGCCGATTTCGACGTTAGCGCCAACAATACAAAATGGGCCAACGTGGACATTAGCGCCAATAACGGCGCCTTCTTCTACAATGGCGGTGGGATGAATAAAGGCGGTTTTATCAATCACGTATCAGGCCTCCCGGCTACGGGCACACATCATCGTTGCTTCGCAAACCACTTTGCCGTCCACCGTCGCAACGCCTTTGAAACGAGTCAGGCCGCGACGGGTTTTCTCAAAAGTGACTTCCATAATCATCTGATCGCCAGGCACCACTGGACGTTTGAAGCGCGCTTCGTCAATCCCGGCAAAATAATACAATTCGCCCGGTTCCAGTTTCCCAACGCTTTTGAATGCCAGAATACCGGTGGCCTGGGCCATTGCTTCCAGAATCAGTACGCCCGGAAAAATCGGCTTACCAGGGAAATGCCCCTGGAAAAACGGTTCATTTACAGAAACATTTTTTACTGCGCGTAGAAAACGACCTTCTTCAAAATCCAGCACGCGATCGACCAGCAGGAACGGGTAACGGTGAGGTAGAAGTTCCAGAATCTCTTCAATGTGCAGAGTATGAGTGTCAGTAGTCAAAATACTCTTCCTGTCTAAATATCCTAAAAGGCAATAATAACACGGCCTGCGGCAATCCCATGAATGCAACAGGCCGAAAATTTAATGTGGCTGGATGAAACCCTAATTTTACTGATTGACCTTACGCTCAATGGCTTTGAGACGCTTGTTCATATCATCAATATTCAGTACCAGCGCAGCAGTCTTACGCCAGACCTTATTCGGCTGCAATGGGATACCTGAAGAGTAAACCCCTGGCTCGGTGATAGGACGCATAACCATCCCCATCCCCGTAACGGTGACTTTATCGCAGATTTCCATGTGGCCGTTGATCACGCTGGCTCCGCCAATCATGCAGTAGCGGCCAATCTTCAGGCTGCCCGCCATGATCACTCCGCCTGCAACCGCAGTGTTGTCGCCAATCACCACGTTGTGCGCAATTTGACATTGGTTATCAATAATCACGCCATTACCGATAACAGTATCGTCCAGCGCACCACGGTCAATGGTCGTACAAGCGCCAATTTCCACGCGATCGCCTATAATCACGCGACCCAACTGTGGGATCTTAACCCAGTTGCCCTTATCGTTCGCGTAGCCGAAGCCATCCGCGCCAATCACTGTGCTGGACTGAATCAGGCAATTCTCGCCGATCTTAATGTTGTGGTAAACGGTGACATTGGCCCATAAACGCGAGCCAGCACCTATTTTCGTATTTTTCCCCACGAAACAACCGGCGCCGATAACTACGTTATCACCGAGGATAACGCCCGATTCGATAACGGCATTCGGGCCAATAGCGACGTGAGTACCCAGCTTCGCCGTGGCAGCGATGACCGCGCTGGGCGCGACATCCTGCGCCGGTTGCGGCGTGGTATCAAGAATTTGAGCCATGCGCGCGTAGGTCAGGTAGGGATTACGCACTACCAACGCGGCACTATGAGCAAAAGGCAAATCATCCTGCGTCATAACGACGGCAGATGCCTGGCAAGCGGCCAGGTGTTCACGGTACTTAGGATTGACCATGAAAGTAATATGGCCCGCTTGTGCGGACTGCATGGACGCAACGCCGGTGATGACGATATCGCCATCACCGTGTAATTCTGCATCCAACTGCTGGGCTAAATCAGCCAGTCGAATTGAAGGCATTACTTATTTAACCTGTTTCAGCACATCAGCGGTGATGTCTTTTACATCGCTGCTGTTGTATGCAACGGCATTAGAGTCAACAACCAGATCAATACTCTGACTTTTAGCCACGCTCTGCACAGCGCTCTGGATACGAGTCACCAGCTTGCCGCGCTCTTCGTTAGAACGACGTGCACGATCCTGTTCGAAAGACTGCGCTTTCTGAGAGAAAGTCTGGCGCTGAGCCATCACGTCTTTTTCCAGTTTAGTACGGTCAGAGCCCGCTTTCATGGACTGCAGACGCTGCATTTTAGACTGCAGGTCGCCTTCCATACGCTGCAGTTCGCTCGCACGGCCTTTGAACTCGTTTTCCAGCGTGTTAGAAACACCTGTTTTCTGGGCAACTTGTTGGAACAGGCTGTTCATGTTAACCATTGCAATTTTACTTGCCGCCTGTGCGGAAGTTACCATTGCTAAACCCAGACCTGCAGCTAATAACCACTTTTTCACAATTAACTCCTTACCATCCCATGAGTACCCAGGGGTACCGTTATTTGCGTGGCCAGGCGATAACCTCAGTTATCGCCAATAGTCAGCGCTATACTGCACGTACATTCCGTTGTAGCCAACACAATTACCAAGTTTTACCGATGTTAAACTGGAACTGTTCAGCTTTGTCTCCATCGTACTTTTTAAACGGCTGGGCGTAGGAGAATACCAACGGCCCTAACGGCGACATCCACTGTACTGCGATACCCGCAGACATGCG
This sequence comes from Klebsiella sp., assembly GCA_036498385.1. GTDB lineage: Bacteria > Pseudomonadota > Gammaproteobacteria > Enterobacterales > Enterobacteriaceae > Klebsiella. The sequence goes on along the minus strand of DASYFN010000029.1, from coordinate 11,124 downwards.
AATGTTGTTCGGATCACTGTAATCCGGATAGCCAGCATACGCGCCTGAATCCCAATTCGTATCCCACACGGTACCCATATCCCAGAAGAAGGAAGTACGCACCGAGTTAGCATATTTATCGCTGATAAACGGCGTTGGGGTGATCAACTCCAGGCTGGCGACCGCCATGGCGTTACCGCCCACCGCATCATTAGATTTACATGGTGCGGACTCGGTGCTCTTACATTCGTTATCGTAACTACTATTGTCGTCATGACGACTGCTGGCCGGGAAATAAACCGCTTTCGGACCGATGGTGTTGGACTGGAAGCCACGCACGGTGCTTGAACCACCGGCATAGAAGTTCTCATAGAACGGCATCTCTTTACCGCCAATACCATCGCCATAACCAAAGCGAGTTCGACCCAACATGACCCATTTATGATCGTCATCGATCGGTACATAGGTCGAGGTATCCAGCGTCGCTTTGTAGTATTCGTTATCCGATCCCGGAATCGTCACTTTACCATTCAGGTTGACGCGCGAACCTTCAGTCGGGAAGAAGCCGCGGTCGAGCTTGTTATACGTCCAGCCGTAGTTGAAGGTGAAGTCGTCAGCACTGAACGAGTTTCTGTCGTTTGTGTTGTCCGGATACTGCCCCATCGAATTCAGATAACGCCACATTGCTACCTGAGGCTGCATATTGGACAGCTTGTTATGCACATAGCCGAGGCCCACGCGCAACGAATTGTACTCGTTAACCGGGAAGCCCAGCGTAATGTCTGTACCATAGCTTTTGTTGGTATAGTCAGACAGGTCCGCATCGTTAGCATCGAAGTCGTTATAGAACACACGACCGCCGAGGCTGACGCCATCCACGGTAAAGTAGGGGTTAGTCACCGACAGTTCAGTATAGGTCTGGTAATCGTTTTTGGTGCCGTTAATTCCCACAGAATAGCCGGTACCGAGCCAGTTATCCTGCTGAACGCCGGCCTGGAAGCTTACACCGCTCTCCGTACCGTAACCCACACCGAAGTTAAAGCTACCGGTATTGCGTTCTTTAACTTTATAGACCACGTCAACCTGATCCGGGCTGCCCGGAACGCGCTGCGTATCGGTATCAACCGTTTCAAAGTAGCCTAAACGGTTCAGACGATCTTTACCCTGGTCAACCAGATCGCTACCCAGCCAGGCACCTTCCATCTGGCGCATTTCGCGACGCAGAACGGCATCTTTCGAGGTATCGTTGCCTTCGAAACGAATTTTACGCACGTAGTAACGGTTGCCCGCATCGACATTGACGTGCAGCTTCACTGTTTTATCAGTATCGCTGATTTCCGGCTGGGACTGAACGCGCGGATAGGCATAGCCGTAGCGACCGAGGAGTTTCTTGATGTCATTCTCCATTTTGGTCACTTTGGTACCATTATACAGCTCGCCCGGCTCTACTTTGGTCAGCGCTTCGATTTCTGCCGAATGGCCTGCCAGATCCCCCGTCACCTGCACACCGGAAAGCTTGTACTGATCGCCTTCGGTAATGTTGATGGTGATGTAGATCCCTTTTTTGTCCGGCGTCAAACTAACCTGCGTGGAATCAATGTTGAAACGAGCATAACCACGATCCAGATAATAGCTGCGCAACGTTTCAAGATCCCCGGCCAGCTTCTGTTTCTGATATTTACGATCGCCAACCACGTTCCACCACGGCACTTCATCGCGTAACTGGAAGGTTGAAATCAGTTCATCGGTGCTGAATGCATGGTTGCCGACGATATTGATCTGCTGGATTTTCGCCGAAACGCCTTCCTGGAATACCAGTTTCAGATCGACACGGTTACGCGGCAGCGGCGTCACGACAGCTTTCACGCTGGCGCTGTACTTACCGACGCTGTAGTAGAAATCTTCCAGTCCTTTTTCAATATCAGCAAGCGTAGTGCGATCGAGGGATTCCCCTACGCGTACGCCGGATGCCTCAAGGTTTTGCTTGAGCATGTCATCCTTCACCGACTTGTTGCCGGAGAAAGTGATGCTGGCAATCGTTGGACGCTCTTTCACCTGCACCAGCAGGGTATCACCATCGCGCAGAACGCGAACGTCCTCGAAGTTGCCAGTGGCAAACAGAGCACGAATGGTGTTACTGATATCATCATCGGTTACCGTATCGCCAGGACGCACTGGCATACTGAGGAGGGCCGCACCAACAGCGACACGCTGAAGGCCTTCGAAATGAATGTCCTTCACCACGAACCCGTCAGCACCGTATACGGTTGCGCTGCTAAACAGCAGCGACGCTATGAGCAACTTTTTCATCGCCATCGTTATTATGCGTTCTTCCTAACAAACTCTCTTACAACCGAGAGAAATCATTGAAAAGTGCAAGCCCCATTAACAGCACCAGCAGTATTGAGCCAATGCGATAACTAAAGTCTTGAACTCGCTCGGATACCGGTCCGCCTTTTAGCTTTTCAATCGCCAAAAATAGCAAATGTCCCCCGTCGAGAACGGGAAGCGGGAACAGGTTGATTATTCCGAGGTTCACGCTGATCAGCGCAAGGAACATCAGATAATAAATCAGCCCATACTCCGCTGACATCCCAGCCCCCTGGGCGATAGAAATCGGCCCGCTGAGGTTGTTCAGTTTGACATCACCGGTTATCAATTTGCCCAGCATCCTGACCGTTAACGACATCAGTTGCCAGGTTTTATCCGTGGCTTCAGCGATGGCGGCAAACGGCCCGTACTGACGCACAGTCTTATATTCATCAGGTAGCGGGATGACCTTAGGTACGACCCCTGCAAACCCCTCAGCTTTGCCCCTGCTGGACTTCGTATCTGGCGTCAAGGTTACCGATAAAAGACTCCCCTGCCGTTCGATATCCAGAACTAACGCCCTGCCCGGGTTATCACGCACCAGATTAACAAACGTCATCCACTGCGTTAACGGCTGACCATCGACTTTAACGATCCTGTCGCCCGCTTGCAAACCCGCCTTCTGCGCCGCCGAGTTAGATTGTACTTCTGCCAGGACCGCATCAATCTGCGCACTATGCGGCTGAATGCCTAACGAAGCGACCGGATCTTGTTTATCCGGTTCAAACGCCCAGTGCTGCAAATCGAGGATTTTATCCTGGCGTTGATTAGTCCCGAAAGGGGCAACGGTAACTATTGTTTGCCGATCGCCAATCTTCGCTACCAGTGCCATACGCACAGCATCCCAATCAGGCGTTTCGATGCCATCTATCGCTTTAAGTTCCGTTCCTTTTACAATTTGTGCTTGCGCAGCAATCGAATTGGGCGTTATATCGCCAACAACCGGACGGACGCCTGGGACGCCGATAATAAAGACCAGCCAATAGGCAAAAATGGCAAAAAGGAAGTTGGCAATTGGTCCTGCGGCAATAACAGCGGCGCGCTGGCCAACGGTTTTGTTATTAAACGCGTAGTGACGCATCTCGGGTGGCACCGGCTCGACGCGCTCGTCGAGCATTTTGACATACCCGCCCAGCGGAATAAGAGCAATAACGAACTCGGTTCCTTGCTTATCATAGCGCCGCCAGAGAGCCTTACCAAAACCGATGGAAAAACGCTCAACACGAACACCACAGCGGCGAGCCACCCAGAAATGACCGAACTCATGGACGGTAATCAACACGCCCAGCGCAACAATAAAAGCAGCCAAATTCCAGAGAACGCTTAGCATAAAATCTTCCGTCAAATCGCCCTGAAAACCAACAATAACAAACATGCGAATACGGGTACCGCAGCCGTCAGGCTATCAATACGATCCAGGATACCGCCGTGCCCGGGAATCAAATTCCCGCTATCTTTAATGCCAGCTTCGCGTTTAAACATGCTTTCGGTCAGATCGCCAAGTACCGAGGCCAGCGCCGCAATAACGGAACAAACCAGCAGGACCGTTGGCGTGACATCCAAATGAGCCCACCAGCCATAAGCCCAGGAGATAACCGCAGCCGTTAGCAGTCCACCGAAAAATCCTTGCCAGGTTTTACCCGGAGAAACTTTTGGTGCCAGCTTATGTTTGCCAAACATTTTACCAAACATATAAGCGCCGGAATCCGCACCCCAGACCAGGATCATGACGTACAGTAACCACAGCGCACCGCTATAGTGGTCATCGGCGTAATGCCAGGCGCGCAGCGCCAGCATGCCCCAAAAAAATGGGACAATGGTCAGGATACCAAAAATCAAACGTAACGTTTTTGAATTCCGCCAGAGGGCCGCAGAAGCAGGATAGGAAAGTACCAAAAGAAGCGCGACTACCCACCAGCCGAATGATGCCCATAGCGATCCCTCAACCAGCGGTTGGTGAATGTCATAATGGTATTCCGGCATAAGAAAAAGCATCAGCGCCAGCAGCAGGCCGCAAAGCACCGACAACCATACTCTCTGCGTAGTTGAAGTGAAACCACTAAATTGCCCCCACTCCCACGCGGCGAGCATACAGACAACCAGCGTGACAATGGCAAAACCCACGGGCGGCAATAGAAAAAGAGCCGCAATGACGACGGGGATTAAGATGAAAGCAGAAATCAGGCGATACTTCAGCAAAAGTGACCCCCATCAAGCATTGTTGCCACCCGGCTCAGTGCCGCCGAAACGACGCTCACGATTAACAAAGGCATGGAGTGCACCTTCAAAGTCCTGTTCAGCGAAATCGGGCCAAAGAACATCCGTAAAGTAAAGTTCGGCATAGGCAATCTGCCAAATCAAAAAATTACTAATACGATGTTCCCCCCCGGTCCTAATAACCAAATCTACGGGAGCCAGTTCATGCATGCAGACCTGCTGACTCAGCATCTCTTCCGTAATGTGTTCGGGCTGGAGCAACCCGTCTTGTACCTGTTTAGCCAGATGACGAACGCCCTGGACAATGTCCCAGCGGCCGCCATAATTCGCAGCAATGTTCAGGGTCAACCCTGTGTTGTTCTGAGTTAATGCTTCAGCTTTGCGAATACGCTCCTGGAGACGCTCATTGAAGCGTGTGGTCTCGCCGATGATACGCAAACGCACATTATGCCTGTGCAGGCTTTTTACTTCGCTATCCAGCGCCCAGACAAACAGTTCCATCAGCGCACTGATTTCCTGCGCCGGGCGATTCCAGTTTTCACTACTGAACGCGTATAACGTCAACGCTTCAATACCATTATTAGCCGCGAAAGAGACAGCTCGACGAACGGACTTCGCGCCGGCTTTATGACCAAAGGCACGAATTTTTCCTTGCCGTTTAGCCCAGCGACCATTGCCGTCCATAATGATGGCGACATGACGACAGCCATGTGCAGACGACATTTCGCTGACAGTTTGATTAGCAGACAACATAACGCGTTTTAAGTCCATAATAAGGATTAGCCAGGCTACCAAACACGGGCTACCGGCCAGCGCTGGATACGCATTTTTATCCGGTGCCGGAGCTACGGCCAATCGCAGAGCACAACCAAAAGCTTTACGCAAAAAAGCCGTGTTTTGCCACGGCCACCGTAATCTTTCACAACAAAATGCAACGATCGGGTGGCGCAGACTATATCACCGAAGCCCAGCGCCCACAAATATCACAACGCGTATCAGAATTTGCACCGCGCCGCCAATAGCTTACCTGCGCTTATCCGGGCCATAGCATCAATGGCCAGTACTTCATCAATGCTTTGCGGCTCATTTAGCCCCAGTTGATCGAGTACCAACTGATTTATCGCCGCGATATCGGTAAAGCGAATTTCACCATTCAGGAACGCTGCCACAGAGACTTCATTCGCCGCATTCAGCGCCGTTGTCGCCGTCTGCCCGACATCAAAGGCATCCATTGCCAGCTTCAGGCAGGGATAGCGCCCATAATCCGGCGCAGAGAAGCTCAGATGGCTTAACTGACAGAAGTCGAGCGGTTTAACCCCTGAGTTAAGACGCTTTGGCCAACCCATTGTGTGGGCAATCGGCGTACACATATTCGGCTCGCCGAGCTGCGCCAGGACACTGCCATCCTGATAGCGCACCATCGAATGAATCACCGACTGCGGATGGATCAGGACTTCCATTTGCTGCGCTGAGGCATTAAACAACCAGCGGGCTTCGATGTACTCCAGCCCCTTGTTCATCATGGTGGCAGAATCAACGGAAATTTTGCGCCCCATCGACCAGTTTGGGTGCTTACAGGCCTGATCCGGCGTCATCGCCGCCAGTTCAGAAATCGCCGTTTCGCGGAAAGGACCACCGGAGCCAGTGAGCAGAATCGACGATACGCCGTTTTGAGCTAAATCAGCGTATCCCAGATTATGTTGAATTGTTTCCGGCATACTCTGAAAAATCGCATTATGCTCGCTATCAACCGGCAGCAGGCGCGCGCCGTACTGCCTCACCGCCTCCATAAACAGACGGCCGCAGGTCACCAGCGACTCTTTATTCGCCAGCAGCACCGTTTTTCCGGCGCGAATAGCGGAAAGAGTCGGAACCAGCCCTGCCGCACCGACAATCGCCGCCATCACCTGATCAACATCGTCCAGCGCCGCAACCTCAGCAGCAGCCTGCTGACCGCTCATAACTTCAGTACGGCTACCGTGCTCACGCAGCTTTGTCCGCAGTAATTCGGTGCTGTGCGCATCATCCATTACCGCGTAACGAGGAGAGAACTCCAGACATTGTTCAACCATGCGGTCGACATTTTTCCCGGCGACCAGCGCAGTGATAGAAAAGCTATCAGGATTATGGCGCACCACATCCAGCGTGCTGCAGCCGATAGAACCGGTCGAACCGAGAACGGTTAATTGCTTCATGAGACGCCCAGAAGAATTAAGAGAGGATAAAAAAGCAAAACGCCGCCAGCAAACCATGATGCATCAATTATCAGGTGAAAGCGGAAGCGCAGAGCCTTTGACATGGTGCCAAAGGCTACAAGGCCAGCCGTCTAAACGCAATCCCGAAAATTGAGCGTACGGTCTCCTGTACGGCGTTTCAGATTTTACGCAGGCCGCACTTCTGGCCCGCGAATTGGCAGAGAATCAGAACTGCATCAGTTCTGCTTCTTTATCCGCCAGCGCTGCATCAACTTTCTTGATAGCAGCATCGGTCATTTTCTGTACGTCGTCCTGAGAGCGGCGATCGTCGTCTTCGCTGATCTCTTTTTCTTTCAGAAGTGCTTTTACTTTGTCATTGGCGTCGCGACGAACGTTACGCACGGCAACGCGTGCCTGTTCAGCTTCACCACGCACGATTTTGGTCAGATCTTTACGACGCTCTTCGGTCAGCGGAGGCAGCGGAACGCGGATGTCGCTACCCGCAGAGCTTGGGTTCAGACCAAGGTCGGAAGCCATAATGGCTTTTTCAACGGCCGGGCTCATTGAGCGATCGAAGACGTTAATCTTCAGAGTACGGGAGTCTTCTACCGTTACGCTAGCCAGCTGACGCAGCGGGGTCGGCGTGCCGTAGTATTCCACGATAATGCCATCCAACAGGCTGGGAGAAGCACGACCCGTGCGTATTTTGCTGATTTGGGTTTTGAACGCTTCAACGCATTTCTCCATGCGTACTTCAGCATCTTTTCTGATATCGCTAATCACGTTACGAATCCTTGAAAACTTGTCTCAGACAGACCAGACAATTGCACATAGTGGAAATGTGCTAAGTATAGCCCTGATTAATATGTTTACGGGTAAGGCACTATCCCGCGACAGGCAGTAGTGCGAAATCTTACCTCTATTTCTACACAAAATCATTCAAGTTGTATCAAGGCGGCAACTGAGCAAATCCCCAGGAGCTTACTACAGTAAGTGACTGGGGTGAGCAAAGGCAGCCAACGCAGAGACAGCTTGAAGGATGAAGTGTAACACGGGAATTATTCCGTGATTAACGTCCCTTCTTTTTCACCCATCACCACGCGACGCAGTGCGCCAGGCTTATTCATATTGAATACGCGAATAGGCAGTTTATGGTCACGCGCCAGGGTAAAGGCTGCAAGATCCATCACTTTCAGCTCTTTGTCCAGCACTTCACTGTAGGTCAGTTGATCGTACATGGTAGCAGAAGGATCTTTGGCCGGATCGGCGGTAAATACCCCGTCAACTTTCGTTGCTTTCAGAACAACATCGGCTTCAATTTCAATACCCCGCAGGCAAGCTGCAGAATCAGTAGTAAAGAATGGGTTACCGGTACCCGCGGAAAGAATCACCACACGGTTGTTACGCAGCAGGCTGATAGCTTCTGCCCAACTGTAGTTATCACACACGCCGTTCAGCGGAATCGCTGACATCAGGCGAGCATTCACATAGGCGCGATGAAGTGCATCACGCATTGCAAGGCCATTCATAACCGTTGCCAGCATACCCATATGGTCGCCCACAACGCGGTTCATACCCGCTTTCGCCAGACCCGCGCCACGGAACAGGTTACCGCCACCAATCACTACGCCAACCTGAATACCAAGCTCAACCAGTTCTTTGATTTCCTGAGCCATGCGGTCAAGTATGCTTGCATCAATACCGAAGCCTTCTGAACCTTGCAGAGCTTCGCCACTTAACTTAAGCAGAATACGTTTGTAGACGGGTTTTGCATTGGTAGCCATGTTTCTTTCCTGAGACTGTCAACGAATGAGATGAGTTAATTCCGGCGACATTGTACGTCGCTTTTCAGCATACCCACTATAACGGTTGGCTGAATTTACACATTAGGCGCAAAAAGAAGCCGCCCTCAGGCGGCTCCTTTTGAAAATTAAGACTGCTTGGACATCGCAGCAACTTCTGCTGCAAAGTCAGTCTCAACTTTCTCAATACCTTCGCCCACTTCAAAGCGGATGAAGCCAGTCACATCAGCGTTGTGCTCTTTCAGCAACTGAGCAACAGATTTGCTTGGGTCCATAACGAACGGCTGACCGGTCAGAGAAACTTCGCCGGTGAATTTCTTCATGCGGCCTTCAACCATTTTCTCTGCGATTTCTTTCGGCTTGCCAGACTGCATGGCGATATCCAGTTGAACCTGGTACTCTTTTTCTACTACTTCAGCCGAGACGTCTTCCGGCTTAACGAATTCAGGCTTGCTGGCAGCGATGTGCATCGCCAGCTGTTTAACCAGCTCTTCGCTTGCACCTTTAGCAGCAACCAGAACACCGATACGCGCGCCATGCTGGTAAGAACCCAGAACTTCGCCTTCCAGAGAAGAAACACGACGGATGTTGATGTTCTCACCGATTTTAGCAACCAGCGCAACGCGTTCTTCTTCGAACTGCGCTTTCAGAACTTCAACGTCAGTGATTTTGCCAGCAACAGCGGCGTCCAGAACTTTGTTAGCAAATGCCTGGAAACCACCATCTTTAGCAACGAAGTCAGTCTGGCAGTTAACTTCCAGAATGATGCCGTAAGTGCCATCGATTTTAGTGATGATGACGCCGTCAGCAGCAACATTGCCTGCTTTTTTCGCTGCTTTAATAGCACCGGATTTACGCATATTTTCGATTGCCAGCTCGATGTCGCCGTTCGCTTCAGTCAGCGCTTTTTTGCAATCCATCATGCCTGCGCCAGTACGCTCGCGCAGCTCTTTTACCAGGGATGCGGTAATTTCAGCCATTCTTTAATCCTCGGGAGATGTGATCTGCCCGGTTCCAGGAACCAGACAGATTTGAAAGTGAAAAAGGGGCCACTAAGAGGCCCCTATTTATACACGGTACTAAATAAGGGTATGCCTTATTATTCAGCTTCTACGAAGCTTTCTTCCGCTTGAGAAGCCAGATCCTGAGAACGGCCTTCACGAACGGTAGCAGCAACAGCGCTCAGGTACAGGCTAACTGCACGGATGGCGTCGTCGTTACCCGGGATAACGAAGTCAACGCCGTCCGGATCGGAGTTAGTATCAACGATAGCAAATACCGGAATACCCAGGTTGTTTGCTTCTTTGATTGCGATATGCTCGTGGTCAGCATCGATAACAAACAGTGCGTCCGGCAGGCCGCCCATGTCTTTGATACCGCCCAGGCTGTTTTCCAGCTTCTCCAGTTCACGAGTGCGCATCAGCGCTTCTTTCTTGGTCAGCTTGTCGAAAGTACCGTCCTGGGACTGTATTTCCAGGTCTTTCAGACGCTTGATAGACTGACGAACAGTTTTCCAGTTAGTCAGCATACCGCCCAACCAGCGATGGTTCACGAAGAACTGGTCGCAGCTGTTAGCAGCGTCTTTTACCGCTTCGCTTGCAGCGCGCTTAGTACCAACGAAAAGGATTTTTCCTTTACGAGAAGCGATCTTGTTCAGCTCAGCCAGAGCTTCGTTGAACATCGGTACAGTTTTCTCAAGGTTGATGATGTGAACTTTGTTACGCGCACCGAAGATGAAAGGCTTCATTTTCGGGTTCCAGTAACGGGTCTGGTGACCAAAGTGAACACCAGCCTTGAGCATGTCGCGCATGGAAACAGTTGCCATGTTTAAAACCTCTATAGATAAAAGTTGGGGTTATGCCTCCACGTATCCCATATTACCGACCCCAAAGGGCACCCCGGAATATGTGTCGATACGTGTGTGTTATTACACAAAGTGAGATTTGTCGCTTCAGTCCATCTTGTGTATCTGAGAATGGAACAGAAGTCCGGCGCGCTTTATACCACAAAACAGGACCAGAAACCAACTGTTGTTGACGTAGCGTGCTGTTAATGATTCTCAATTTGGCAGCAGGACGCCCGGACTGTTAACATTGTTCCGACATAACCTATTATTGTCGAAAAAATCGACACAGCTGGACACTATTCATGGCTATTTCTATCAAGACATCTGAAGACATCGAAAAAATGCGCGTTGCCGGTCGTCTGGCCGCTGAAGTGCTGGAAATGATTGAGCCTTACGTAAAACCGGGCGTCAGTACCGGTGAGTTGGATCGCATCTGCAACGATTACATCGTTAACGAGCAAAAAGCCATTTCCGCCTGCCTGGGCTACCACGGTTATCCGAAATCCGTCTGCATCTCTATTAATGAAGTGGTGTGCCACGGCATCCCGGACAACGAGAAGTTGCTGAAAGATGGCGATATCGTCAATATCGATGTCACCGTCATTAAAGATGATTTCCACGGCGACACCTCAAAGATGTTTATCGTCGGCAAACCGACTATTCTCGGCGAGCGCCTGTGCCGCATCACCCAGGAGAGTCTGTATCTGGCCCTCAA
>DASYFN010000028.1:0-30914 GCA_036498385.1 Klebsiella sp. | reverse complement strand
TAAACCTGGCCGCCAGATTGATGCACCACTTCGCACACTTCACGAATCGTCTCTTCGTAAACACCGTGGGTGGACGGATAGGTCACCATAATGCAGGAGAGATTTGCCGCATGCTGCTCCGCTTTCGCCCGCAGGTCAGCCAGGTCGATGTTGCCGTTTTTATCGCAGGCTACCACCACGACCTGCATTCCCGCCATCTGCGCGGAAGCCGGGTTGGTGCCGTGCGCGGAGCCTGGGATCAGACAGATATCGCGATGCCCTTCGTTGCGGCTCTCGTGGTAATGACGAATCGCCAGCAGGCCCGCGTATTCACCCTGCGCACCGGAGTTCGGCTGCATGCAGACTGCATCATAGCCGGTCAGCTTAACCAGCCAGTCGGAAAGCTGGGCTATCATCTGATGATAACCTTCTGCCTGGTCAACCGGGCAGAACGGATGCAGCTCAGCGAATTCCGGCCAGGTGATCGGGATCATCTCGGCGGCGGCATTCAGCTTCATGGTGCAGGAGCCCAACGGGATCATCGCCTGATTCAGCGCCAGATCCTTACGCTCCAGCGCGTGCATATAGCGCATCATCTCGGTTTCGCTGTGGTAGCGATTGAACACCGGATGAGTAAGGATCGCATCGTCACGCAGCATGCTGGCAGGGATCGAACGGCTATCGAGGGCCACGTCTTTATCCAGCGCGTCGATATCCAGACCATGATCATCGCCAACAATGGCGCGGAACAGGTTCAGTACGTCTTCGCGAGTGGTGGCTTCATCGAGCGTGATCCCGACAGCATGATGAATATCGCTGCGCAGGTTGATCCGCAGCGCTTCTGCCCGCGCCAGCACAGTTGCTTTGTCGGCAACGTCCACGCACAGGGTATCGAAGTAGTGCGCATGGCGGAGCTTAAGGCCTTTTTTCTGCAGGCCATCGGCCAGAATATCGGTCAGGCGATGAATGCGGCTGGCGATACGCTTCAGGCCAGCCGGGCCGTGGAACACGGCGTACAGGCTGGCAATATTGGCCAGCAGAACCTGGGAAGTACAGATATTGGAGTTCGCTTTCTCGCGGCGAATATGCTGCTCACGAGTCTGCATCGCCATGCGCAGCGCGGTATTGCCCGCCGCATCTTTCGATACGCCGATAATACGGCCCGGCATAGAACGTTTGAATTCATCTTTTGCGGCAAAAAAAGCTGCGTGCGGACCGCCGTAGCCCATTGGCACGCCGAAGCGCTGGGCGGAGCCAAAGACAATGTCTGCGCCCTGCTTGCCCGGGGCGGTCAGCAGAACCAGCGCCATAAAATCGGCGGCGACGCTGACAATCACCTTGCGCGCTTTCAGGTCAGCAATCAGTTTGCTGTAATCGTGAACCTCGCCGGTCGTGCCCACCTGCTGCAGCAGCACGCCGAAGACGTCCTGATGGTCGAGCGCTTTCACCGCATCATCGACAATCACATCGAAACCAAAGGTTTCCGCGCGGGTGCGCACCACATCCAGCGTCTGCGGGTGAACGTCAGCGGCGACGAAGAAACGGTTGGCGTTTTTCAGTTTGCTTACGCGTTTGGCCATCGCCATCGCTTCCGCGGCGGCGGTGGCTTCGTCCAGCAGCGAGGCAGAGGCAATATCAAGTCCGGTCAGGTCGAGCGTCACCTGTTGGAAGTTCAGCAGTGATTCCAGACGCCCCTGGGAAACCTCCGGCTGATAAGGCGTATAGGCGGTATACCAGCCCGGATTCTCCAGCATATTGCGCTGAATAACCGGCGGCAGTTGCACGGCGGTGTAGCCCATACCAATATACGACTTGAAGCGCTTGTTACGACCGGCGATCGCCTTCAGCTCCGCCAGCGCGGCGAATTCCGTGGTTGCCTCGCCCACCTGCGGCGGCGTCGCCAGCTGAATATCCTGCGGCACAATCTGGCCAATCAGGTCGTTAAGCGAATCGGCGCCAACGGTTTTTAGCATCTCCTGCTGTTGCCGGGCGTCCGGGCCGATGTGACGTTCAATAAAGGCGTCACGGTTTTCAAGCTGGCCTAAAGTCTGGGTCATGAGCGATGGTTCCTGAACATGCGGTGAATCGTGATTGTCTGACTGGTTTGCCCGGCGAGCAATGATGCTTACCGGGCCAGAATACGCAAAATCATTCGCGTTGCAGGAAGCCAACGCCCCTGCAACGTGAAGGATGAAGCGTATTTATTCGTCTTCTAACAGAGCTTCGTATGCGGCCGCATCCAGCAGCGCGGCGACCTGAGCTTCATCGCTGGCTTTGATTTTAAAGATCCAGCCGCCGGTGTACGGCTCGCTGTTGACCAGCTCAGGGGAGTCGTTCAGTTCTTCATTGACGGCAACGATTTCGCCGCTAATCGGCGCATAAATATCGGAAGCCGCTTTGACGGATTCAGCAACCGCGCAGTCGGCGCCTGCTTCAACGGTGGCGCCAGGTTCCGGCAGGTCAACGAAAACCATATCGCCAAGCAGTTCCTGCGCGTGCTCGGTGATACCGACGGTATAAGTGCCGTCCGCTTCTTTACGCAGCCATTCGTGTTCTTTACTGTATTTCAGTTCTGCTGGTACGTTGCTCATCAATTCATCTCCAAAAGGGAAATCACACCACGGCTTTGCCGTTGCGTACAAAAACGGGTTTAGTCACTTTTACCGGCATTTCGCGATTGCGAATCTGCACTACGGCGGTTTCACCGATGCCTTCCGGTACGCGTGCTAATGCAATACTGTAGCCCAGCGTGGGGGAGAACGTGCCGCTGGTGATAATGCCTTCTTTCTGATTGCCATCAGCATCGCTGAAGCGCACAGGAAGACCGCCGCGCAGAACGCCTTTCTCGGTCATCACCAGACCCACCAGTTGCTCGGTACCTTTTTCACGCTGCATTTCCAGCGCTTCACGCCCGATAAAATCACGGTCAGTTGGCTCCCAGGCAATGGTCCAGCCCATATTAGCCGCCAGCGGAGAGACGCCTTCGTCCATCTCCTGGCCATAGAGATTCATGCCCGCTTCCAGGCGCAGCGTATCGCGGGCACCAAGGCCGCACGGCTTAACGCCCGCATTCAGCAAGCCTCGCCAGAAATCCACCGCCTGCTCGTTCGGCAGCGCGATTTCATAACCCGCTTCGCCGGTATAGCCAGTAGTCGCAATAAACAAGTCGCCCGCCTGCACGCCAAAGAAAGGCTTCATGCCTTCCACGCACTGACGTTGCGCGTCGGTAAACAGCGTCGCCGCTTTCTCTTTCGCCTTTGGACCCTGTACAGCGATCAGGGAAAGATCGTCACGCACAGTTATTTCAAGACCATAAGATTCAGATTGCTGGGTTATCCAGGCGAGGTCTTTTTCACGGGTGGCGGAGTTAACAACGAGGCGGAAATAGTCTTCAGAAAGAAAATAAACAATCAGGTCATCAATGACGCCGCCGGAAGCGGTCAACATGCCGCTATAGAGCGCTTTGCCTGGAACGGTGAGCTTCGCTACGTCGTTGGCCAGCAAATAGCGCAGAAACTCGCGGATTCGGCTGCCGTGGAAATCGACGATGGTCATGTGCGATACATCGAACATTCCGGCATCGCCGCGCACCGCATGATGCTCATCGATCTGGGATCCGTAATGCAGCGGCATCATCCAGCCATGGAAATCCACCATGCGCGCGCCGCATAGCGTGTGTTGTTCAAACAACGGAGTCTGTTGAGCCATCTTTTCCTCATCGAATAAAACAGAACCAGCCACTATTTTTGGCGTTTTTGTGCCGCGAAACACGCCGCCAGCATCGCTAACGGACGCCGACGCAAACGTTCTCTTTGGCCTGAACTTACCACCGATATCCGCACTAAACCATAAGCCAGGTCAGGGCATCACATTAGCTTATGACAAAGATCAGCCGAAGAGCCTACAGAGTTTTTATCTAAAACAAAGCGAGTTAACCCGCATAAAATCAAACAAATAAGTTAAAAAAGCAGCTTATGATGATATTTTCTGCGAAATGACGACCCTAATTTCTATAACAAAAAAATGGGGGCATTAATAAAACTAATGCGAAAAACGAGGTAAAATTAGATTATTTCAAATGAGAGGCGATAACCCGGCACAACGGCCGGGTGAGAGAAGTGTGATGGACTTAACGTAACCAGGCCGGGAGATCGTTTAGCCCCATCGCCTGACGAATAAGCTGCGGCTTCACGCCAGGCAAAGTATCCGCCAGCTTGAGCCCGATATCGCGCAACAGCTTCTTCGCAGGATTGCTGCCGGAAAACATTTCGCGAAAGCCCTGCATCCCCGCCAGCATCATCGCAGCGCTATGCTTGCGGCTGCGCTCATAGCGACGCAGATACAGATGCTGACCAATATCCTTCCCCTGCGCATGCAGGCGTTTCAGCTCATCGATCAGCTCGGCGGCATCCATAAAGCCAAGATTGACGCCCTGCCCCGCCAGCGGATGAATGGTGTGGGCGGCATCGCCGACCAGCGCCAGACGATGGGCGGCAAACTGACGCGCGTAGCGGCCGGTGAGCGGAAAGACCTGACGCTCGCTCTCCACGGAGCACAAGCCCAGGCGGTTATCGAAAGCAATATTCAGCGCCTGGTTAAAAGCGGAATCGTCCGCCTGCTGCATCCGTTCTGCCTCCTCAGGAGACAAAGACCAGACAATCGAACAGAGGTGCGGATCGCTCAGCGGCAGGAACGCCAGAATGCCTTCGCCATGGAACGCCTGACGCGCCACCGCTTCGTGCGGCTCTTCAGTGCGAATGGTGGCAACCAGCGCATGATGGTGATAATCCCAGTAAGTCAGTGGGATATCGGCTTTATTGCGCAACCACGAATTGGCTCCATCGGCGCCAACCACCAGCCTGGCGGTTAACATCGTGCCGTCCTGCAAGCTAAGAAAGGCCTCGTTCTCCCCCCAGGCGACCTGCTGCAGCTGCGCCGGGGCCAGCAGGGTGACGTCCGCACAGCGCTGCGCTTTTTGCCAGAGAGCATGGTGAACCACGGCGTTTTCAATAATATGCCCAAGGTGGCTAAAGCCCATGCTCTGGTCATCAAAGCGGATGCGGCCAAAACTGTCTTTATCCCACACATCCATACCGTGGTAGCAGCTGACTCGCCGGGCGACAATATCCTGCCAGACGCCCAGTTTATTCAGCAGCTTCTCGCTGGCGGCGTTAATCGCCGACACCCTTAGCGCCGGCGGCGCATCCGCACTCAACGGCTGAGGTACGGTCTGTTCCAGTACCGCAACGCGCAGCCCGCTGCCCTGTAAACCACAGGCAACCGCCAACCCCACCATTCCACCGCCAACAATAACGACATCAACACTTTGCACGTTTCACTCCTTAACGGGGAACCCAACCGAGGGTACGCTGCGCCAGCGCATCGCGCGCCGGGGTAAATAATTCCATCGCCATCAGGCCTACGTTGCGCCCCACCACCAGCGGCGCCCAGCGGTTGGCGAACAGATGCACCAACCCGTCGGTCACGCCGATGGTGGCGGTTTTATCTTCGGCACGGCGGGCCTGATAGCGGCTCAGAAGCGGATAGCCCCCCGGGTCCTCTCCTTCGGCATGCGCCTGTGCCAGCATCTCCGCCAGGCTCATGACGTCGCGCAGACCGAGGTTAAACCCCTGCCCGGCAATAGGATGCAACGTTTGCGCCGCATTGCCGACCAGCGCCAGGCGATGTGTAACCGTGCGGCTGGCTCGGGTGAGCGCGAGTGGATACGCGCTGCGCTTTCCGGCATGGACGATCCGGCCAAGACGCCAGCCGAATGCCTGCTGAAGCTCATAACAGAAACGTTCGTCCGACCAGCTCAGAATCTCTTCATGCCGCGACTGCGGATGGCACCACACCAGCGAGCAGCGCCCCTGCGACATGGGTAGCATCGCCAGCGGGCCGTGTTGGGTAAAGCGTTCAAATGCGCGCCCGCCATGCGACTGAGCGGTATTGACGTTGGCGATAATCGCCAGTTGTTCATAGG
Source organism: Klebsiella sp. (assembly GCA_036498385.1). Taxonomy (GTDB): domain Bacteria; phylum Pseudomonadota; class Gammaproteobacteria; order Enterobacterales; family Enterobacteriaceae; genus Klebsiella. The sequence continues at coordinate 24,952 of DASYFN010000028.1, read as the reverse complement.
ATTGCTGCTGCCAGCTTATACCGCAGCGAGCTCCCAGAGTGGAGCGCGAACCATCGGCAGCGACCAGTAGTTTACCGCTAAGAGTTTCACCGTTATCCAGGACAAGGTTCACATTCTCTTCGCTACGGCTGACGTTTTCCACTTTTGCCGGACAGTGCAACGTCACGCCCGGCGCTTTACGCAGCCGCGCAAATAAACGCTGGCCGACATCGTGTAGCTCAACCACCTGACCCAGCGCCGCCAGCCCATAGTCCTCAGCCTCGAGTGTCACAAACCCCGCATGGCCGCGATCGCTGACGTGAACGCGCTGAATGGCCGTGGCGCAGTCGGCTATCTCTTGCCAGATATCGACGCGAGCCAGTTGCTGGCAGGTGCCAGCAGCCAGCGCGATAGCGCGGGCGTCAAAACCCGGATGCTGCGCGGAATCCGGCGCTGATGCTTCAACCAGATGCACCGGCAGCCCACCGCCGGTTAAGCGAGATATCGCTAACGCCAGCGTCGCACCGGTCATTCCGCCGCCAACGATCAGTACGCTCATAGCTGACGCGCCGCCGCCATCAGCGCCTCAATATCATCAGCCTTTTTCACCACACCCGCGGTGAGGTTCTCATTACCGTCTTCGGTAATGACAATATCATCTTCAATACGAATGCCGATGCCGCGATACTGGGCCGGGACGTCGGCATCCGTCGCAATATACAGCCCCGGTTCAACGGTCAGCACCATTCCCGGCTCAAGAATACGCGAGCGATCGACGTCATAGTTGCCGACATCATGCACGTCGAGCCCCAGCCAGTGGCTCAGGCCATGCATAAAGAAAGGACGATGGGCATTATTGGCAATCAGCTCATCAATTTCACCTTTCAGGATCCCCAGGCGCATCAGGCCGGTAATCATAATCCGCACTACTTGCTGGTTAACCTCGTTGATTGAGGTTCCTGGTCGATAGAGCTTCAACGCGGTTTCCAGAGATTCGAGGACGATATCGTAAATTTCGCGCTGTGCCGGGCTGAACTTGCCGTTAACCGGGAAGGTACGCGTAATATCGCCCGCATAGCCGCAGTATTCGCAGCCTGCATCAATCAGCACCAGATCGCCATCGCGCAGTTCACATTCGTTTTCGGTATAGTGCAGGATGCAGCCGTTTTCGCCGCTTCCCACGATGGTGTTATAAGAAGGGAAACGCGCGCCATGACGGTTGAATTCATGGAGGATCTCGCCTTCCAGATGATATTCAAACATTCCCGGACGGCATTTTTCCATGGCGCGGGTGTGAGCCAGCGCGGAAATTTCACCTGCGCGGCGCATCACCTCCAGCTCTTGCGCCGACTTAAACAGGCGCATTTCATGTACCATCGGCCGCCAGTCTATTACCGAATTTGGCGCCTGCAAATTCTGCCGCACGCCTTTGCGCAGTTTTTCCAGCGCCTTAAACACGATTTCGTCCGCGTAGGGATATTCACCCTGTGCAAAGTAGATAGCATCGAGACCGTTAAGTAGCTGGAACAGTTGCTGATTGATTTCACTAAATGCCAGAGCGCGATCGACGCCCAGCTTCGCGGGGGCAGCATCCTGCCCAAGGCGGCGACCAAACCAGATTTCAGCAGTCAGATCGCGCACGCGGTTAAATAACACGCTGTGGTTATGCGTCTCATCGCTTTTAATCAATACCAGCAGCGCTTCTGGCTCATTAAAGCCGGTGAAATACCAAAAATCGCTGCTCTGCCGGTAGGGATATTCTGAATCTGCGCTGCGTACCGCTTCCGGCGCGGCGAAAATTAGCGCTGCGCTGCCCGGCTGCATCTGCGCCAGCAGAGCCTGGCGACGAGAGAGATATTCCTGCTGAGTCATGACGCCCCCTGAGCAATTTTATGAATAATTAGTGTAGTGTCGGCTTTTGAATTTCCGGCGCAGTTGGCTTTTGCATTGAGAATGTATCGTGGCACAGCAGGGCGGCAACGCGTACGTACTCAATAATCTCCTCCAGGGACATTTCGAGCTCTTCCTGATCCTCGTCTTCGTCATACCCAAGCTGAGCAATATTGCGCAGGTCGTCGATGGCTTCGCCAGTTTCATCTTTGACTTTATCCAGCTTGGGCTGCGTCACGCCCAGCCCAAGCAGAAAATGGTTCACCCAACCCGCCAGCGCATCGGCGCGATCGAACACGCTCACTGCATCGCCATCCGGCAGATAGAGCTGAAATAAGAAGCCGTCATCCTCCAGCGAATCACTGGTAGCGGAATGCATATTACGCAGCGACTGAGCCAGCTCATGACCAAACGCCAGGCCTTCGTTGGTCAGATCGTGCACCAACGGCTGCCAGCTGCTGTCTTTGTTGCCGCCGCACAGGATCCCGCTGATCAAACCGTGCATTTCGGCAGGGGTTAATCCCACCCCTTGTTGGTTCAGTAACTGGTCTACATCATTGTAACCAGGCATTTCGTTCTGTATAGACATGCGCATTCGTCATCGTTGGAAGGAATATTCATGGTATGCTACCACTTTGGACCCTGGTGAACCAGAATAGGGCTTGTATCTTAAAACCAGGGTAGCTATAGTGTCGCCCCTTCGCAGACCCTCCCTGGGCGTGAAGGCCGCGCAGTCAATCAGCAGGAAGGTGGCATGTCTGCACAACCCGTAGATCTCCAAATTTTTGGCCGTTCACTACGAGTGAATTGCCCGCCTGAACAAAGGGATGCCTTAAACCAGGCAGCTGACGACCTGAATCAGCGGTTGCAAGATTTAAAAGAACGCACTAGAGTCACAAATACTGAGCAGTTGGTCTTCATCGCCGCGTTGAATATCAGCTATGAGTTGGCTCAGGAAAAAGCGAAAACCCGCGACTACGCCACCAGCATGGAGCAGCGTATTCGGATGCTTCAGCAGACCATCGAACAAGCGTTGCTTGAGCAAGGTCGCATAAGTGAAAGACCCGGGCAGAAGTTTGAATAACACTTTCCATTTAACTGTGTTAGAGTAATTGCAAGAACAAAATTTCTCTGAGATGTTTGCAAGCGGGTCAGTCCCCTGAGCCGATATTTCATACCACAAGAATGTGGCGCTCCATGGTTGGTGAGCATGCTCGGCCCGTCCGAGAAGCCTTAAAACTGTGACGACGCATTCACCTTGAACCAAGGGTTCAAGGGTTACAGCCTGCGGCGGCATCTCGGAGATTCCCTTCCTTTTTCGTTTCATCCCCCATAAGTTAATTTTCGGCTTTTTCCATCGTGTATTAGACTACGCCTGTTTGTATCGTTTGCTCACCGATGAGACTCAGGTATGACTCTACTGCCAGATACCCTATATACCAGACAGCAAATTCGTCAGCAGATCCGCCAGCGCCGACACGCGTTAACGCCGGAGCAGCAAACGCAGTTCGCCCTCCAGGCGGCGGACAGAATGATGGCGTACCCGCCAGTTCTGCTCGCACATACGGTAGCGGTATTTCTGTCGTTTGATGGCGAACTGGATACTCAGCCGCTTATTGACCAGCTCTGGCGGGCAGGCAAACGGGTTTATCTCCCCGTTCTTCATCCTTTCAGTCCGGGCAATCTTCTGTTTCTGCACTACCACCCGAGCAGTAACCTGGTGATGAATCGTCTGAAAATCCGCGAACCGCAGCTTGATATCCGTGATGTTCTCCCCCTGGGCCAACTGGATGTTCTGATTACGCCGCTGGTGGCGTTTGATGCCGCTGGACAGCGTCTGGGAATGGGCGGCGGATTTTACGATCGGACACTGCAAAACTGGCGGCAGCATCACCTGCAACCGGTCGGCTACGCCCATGATTGCCAACAGGTCGAAGCGCTGCCGACGGAGCGCTGGGATATCCCGCTGCCAGCGGTTATCACGCCATCAAAAACCTGGCTCTGGTAGAACGTCTGATTAATTGACATTGCTGATTTTTTCACCTAAATTCTCGGGTAAAGGGTGAGGGAGGCGAACCTCCCTCCTGCTTCCTCTCTGTTAATATGCTGGCCAGGCGATGATTAACAGGATAAGCAGCATGATGAAGAGTCTCTTTCCTTTTAGAGCCCCTGCTTCGGTAGGGGCTTTCCCGTTTCAGCCCCACGCTGAGCCCTTATCGTAAGTCCCTTTCTTTCAGGCACAACGGCATCTGTCGGCTTTAATCACCGTTTGCGGCAAGCCTCGCAAAGCGATTGCATGGGTACAGGAAATTTCAGAGAGGGTGTATCAGGAGAAAAGGGGCAGGTCGATGACCTGCCCGCTGGCAAAAAAAGATTAGTACAGCAGACGTGCGCGAATGGTGCCTGGAATAGCCTTCATCGCCTGCAGCGCGGTCTGTGCCACATCTTCTTCGGCTTCAATATCAATAACCACGTAGCCCATTTGCGGAGTGGTCTGCAGATACTGCGCCGCAATGTTAATACCCTGAGCCGCAAAAATCTGGTTAATCGCGGTCAGTACGCCTGGACGATTTTCATGGATATGCAGCAAACGGCGACCGCCGTGCAGCGGCAGCGACACTTCCGGGAAGTTAACCGCGGAGAGCGTTGAACCGTTATCAGAATACTTCGCCAGCTTGCCCGCCACTTCCAGACCGATATTTTCCTGCGCTTCCTGAGTTGAGCCGCCAATATGCGGGGTCAGGATAACGTTGTCGAACTCACACAGCGGAGAACTGAACGGATCGCTGTTAGTCGCCGGCTCCGTCGGGAATACGTCAATCGCCGCGCCCGCCAGATGCTGGCTCGCCAGCGCATCACACAGCGCCGAAATATCAACCACGGTGCCGCGAGAAGCGTTAATCAGCAACGCGCCGGGTTTCATCAGCGCCAGCTCTTCCGCGCCAATCATGTTTTTCGTTGAGGCGTTTTCCGGCACGTGCAAGCTCACCACATCGCTCATGTTCAACAAATCAGAGAGATGCTGAACCTGAGTAGCGTTACCTAACGGCAGCTTGCTTTCAATATCATAGAAATAGACGTGCATTCCCAGCGATTCAGCCAGGATACCCAGCTGTGTGCCGATATGTCCATAGCCGATAATACCCAGCTTTTTGCCGCGCGCTTCAAAGCTGCCGACCGCCAGCTTGTTCCATACCCCGCGGTGCGCTTTGGCATTTGCCGCAGGTACGCCGCGTAGCAGGAGTAGCAACTCGCCGATCACCAGTTCAGCAACGGAACGGGTATTGGAGAACGGGGCGTTAAACACCGGAATACCGCGTTTTGCCGCCGCATTTAAATCAACCTGATTGGTACCGATACAGAAGCAGCCGACCGCAACCAGCTTTTCCGCCGCCGCGAAGATCTCTTCAGTCAAATGAGTACGGGAACGCAAGCCGATAAAATGGGCATCACGGATTGACGCTTTCAGCTCTTCGTTGTCCAGCGCGCCTTTGTGAAATTCGATATTGGTGTAGCCTGCTGCACGGAGGTTGTCCACCGCTTTTTGATGTACCCCTTCAACCAGCAGAAATTTAATTTTGTCTTTTTCCAGTGATACCTTAGCCATTTCCCCGTCCTGTTTTTGTCTTAACTGATGTCGTGCGAAACAAAAGTTCTTCTCAGCAACATATCAAAAAAAACTATTGCGGCAATATGAACGTTTGCGTCAGCAACCTGAAGAAATATCAATCAGAGGGAAATAGCAGGACAAAACACCAGAAAGCAAAAGAAAGGTAGATTGTTACTAACACAACCAGCATGAATGTGACAGAAGTCACCAAAATAGGCCAGGAGAAAAAATATTTGCGAGGGAGCTATTCGCTCCCTCTGAGTCAGACTATTTAGTGATAGTTTTTACACCATCAGCAGTGCCGATCAGCGCGACGTCTGCGCCACGATTCGCGAACAGCCCGACGGTCACGACGCCCGGAATACCGTTAATGGTATTTTCCAGCGCGATAGCGTCCAGAATTTCCAGACCAAACACATCGAGGATCACGTTGCCGTTATCGGTCACGACGCCCTGACGATACTCCGGACGGCCGCCCAGCTTAACCAGTTGACGCGCCACGGCGCTGCGCGCCATCGGAATCACCTCTACTGGCAGCGGGAATTTACCCAGAATATCCACCTGCTTGGAAGCATCGGCGATACAGATAAATTTATCAGCGACCGAAGCGATAATTTTCTCGCGCGTCAGCGCTGCGCCACCGCCTTTGATCATCTGCATATGGCCGTTGATTTCGTCAGCACCATCCACATAGATGCCAAGACGGTCAACGCTGTTAAGATCAAAAACCGTAATACCGAGGCTTTTCAGTTTTTCGGTAGAGGCATCAGAGCTGGAAACCGCCCCTTCAATCTGTCCTTTCATCGTGCCCAACGCATCAATAAAATGCGCCGCCGTGGAGCCCGAGCCAACCCCAACGATGGTGCCCGGTTGTACATACTGCAATGCCGCCCAGCCTACTGCTTTTTTCAGTTCATCTTGCGTCATGATCATGGTCCGAGATGTGAATTACTGTGGCGCATTATAGAACATCAGAGGTGCCATTGTCCCTGCGACGGAGATCACACAACACAGTCGCCAATTTTCATCTTCATCAAAAACAAATTTATGTCATAGTGCGGGTTAACGAAAAGTATCAGGAGGCACGCCAGAGCAATGAAACGACCGGACTACAGAACACTACAAGCGCTGGACGCGGTAATCAGGGAACGAGGGTTTGAGCGCGCCGCGCAGAAGCTTTGTATTACGCAGTCCGCCGTATCTCAGCGCATCAAACAGCTGGAAAACATGTTTGGACAACCGCTGCTGGTGCGTACCGTACCGCCGCGTCCCACCGAGCAAGGACAAAAGCTGCTGGCGCTGCTGCGTCAGGTTGAACTGCTGGAAGAGGAGTGGCTGGGCGATGAGCAAACCGGCTCCACGCCGCTGCTGCTGTCGCTGGCGGTTAACGCTGATAGTCTGGCAACCTGGCTGCTGCCCGCCCTCTCCAGCGTGCTTTCCGACTCCCCTATTCGCCTGAACTTGCAGGTAGAAGATGAGACCCGGACTCAGGAACGCCTGCGCCGCGGTGAAGTGGTCGGCGCGGTCAGTATCCAGCCGCAGGCGCTGCCAAGCTGCCTGGTCGATCAGCTCGGAGCACTGGACTACCTGTTTGTCGCCTCTAAGGAATTTGCACAACGCTATTTTCCCAACGGGGTGACCCGCTCAGCGCTGCTCAAAGCACCGGTGGTGGCATTCGATCATCTCGATGATATGCACCAGGCTTTTTTGCAGCAGAACTTCGACTTACCGCCGGGCAGCGTACCTTGCCATATCGTGAACTCTTCTGAAGCCTTTGTGCAGTTGGCCCGTCAGGGAACGACCTGCTGTATGATCCCGCACCTGCAAATCGAGAGAGAGCTGAACAGCGGCGACCTTATCAACCTCACACCGGGCCTGTTCCAGCGCCGTATGCTCTACTGGCACCGTTTTGCGCCGGAAAGCCGTATGATGCGCCGGGTGACCGATGCGCTGATTGATTACGGCCACAAAGTATTGAGACAAGATTAAGAGCCAGATGACCTGTTCAGCAGGGAGATGGCGTCGATGGATACTGGCCTTGTGACAGGCGTGAATTCCGGGTCGAGGGAGCAGGAAAAAGCATCAACAACGAAAGTCATATCTTGTTCAGAAATAAAAAATCCGGAATCAGGGGACTGATCCCGGATTGTCTCTCACTGGCTGGATTGTTCAGGTATTCTTAAACGATCGGCTTTACTTCACTGAAGTGGCTTTTTGTCGCTGTGGATTACTGTACTGCTTTTGGTTCTTCAGCGGATTTCGCCGGTTCCGCAGATTCTGGCGCAGGCTGGGTCGGTTGCAGCTCAAACACCACATCCACCTGATCATCAAACTGAATGGTCGCTTGCTCGTAGGTTTCCTGAGCGGAAGCAGGCGCCGCATCGCCTTTCATCATCCGCACCATCGGGCTTGGCTGATAGCTGGAAACATGATAGCGAACGCTATAGACTGGCCCCAGTTTACCATGGAACCCAGTAGCCAGCTCCTGAGCCTGGTGAATTGCATCATCAATCGCCGCTTTACGCGCTTTATCTTTATAAGCGCCCGGTTGCGCAACGCCCAGCGATACTGAACGGATCTCATTCAGACCGGCTTTTAATGCCCCATCTAACAGGCCGTTGAGCTTATCCAGTTGACGTAGCGTAACTTCAACGCTACGCACCGCGCGGTAGCCTTTGAGAATGCTTTTGCCGTTCTGATAGTCGTAATCAGGCTGGGTACGCAGGTTGGCAGAGTTAATATCTTTCCTGGCAATGCCGCTCTTCTCCAGGAAGGAAAGATACTGAGCCACGCGTTCGTCAGCCTGTTTCTTGGCGGATGCCGCGTCTTTTGCGGAAATGTTAACTTCAATCGCCAGAGTGGCGATATCAGGAACCGCAGCGACGCTGGCGGTGCCTGAAGTGACAATATGTGGGCCATTCGGCAGTTCATTTGCCTGCGCTGCCATTGCGCTAAATCCGAGTGCTGCCGCCAGGGCCATAACTTTTAACTTCACTGTCGTTTCTCCATCTTACATTGGTCATCTATACACAGATGCATGCCAGCAAGCTTAGCGCGTAAGCGGAGAAAGTCCATCGGACAAGACCTGGTTAAGCAGTGTCTGCACATGAGTCAGCCCATCCTTCGCCAGTTGCAGGGCTATTACCCACATCACCAGACCAACTAACACATTGATTATTCGCTGCGCCTTCGCCGTGCGCAGGCGCGGGGCCAGCCAGGCGGCCAGCAGGGCCAGGCTGAAGAACCACAAAAATGAGGCGCTAATGGTGCCTAACGCAAACCAGCGCTTCGGCTCCATCGCCAACTGCCCGCCGAGGCTACCAAGAACCACAAAAGTATCAAGATAAACGTGAGGATTCAGCCAGGTCACTGCCAGCATGGTGATGATAATTTTCCAGCGTCCCTGCTTCGTCACTTCCGCGCTGGCCGACTCCAGATTGCTGCTAAAGGCCGTTTTGAATGCGCCGAAGCCGTACCACAATAAAAAAACGACTCCGCCCCAGGTCACCAGTGCCAGCAGCCACGGCGACTGCATCAGCAGCGCGCTGCCGCCAAAAATCCCGCCGCAAATCAGCAGCAGATCGCTGATAGCGCACAGCAAAGCGATCATCAGATGATACTGCCGGCGAATCCCCTGATTCATCACAAAGGCGTTTTGAGGTCCGAGCGGCAAAATCATTGCCGCTCCCAGGGCAAGACCCTGAAAGTAATACGGTAACATTAGCAGTGATTTCCACTGAAAGAGTCAATGTCGGGAAATATAGCGCGCATAAACCATTAGAGGAAATTGAAAATTTTAATCACTAATAAGATGAGCTAATACCGAGAAAGACAAAAAGGCCGGATACACCGGCCTGGACAAAGAGGGAAATTATTCTGCTTTTTCCTGCGGACGAATCACATGAACATCCATCTGCGGGTACGGGAAGCGAATACCGTTAGCGTCGAAATCGCGCTTAATACGCTCCAGAACGTCCCAGTAGACGCTTTGCAGATCGCTGCTTTTACTCCATACGCGCACCACGTAATTGACCGATGAAGCGCCCAGTTCATTCAGACGAACGGTCATTTCACGATCTTTGAGGATACGCTCGTCCGATTCGATGATATTGGTGAGCAACTGCTTCACCTTATCAGTATCGGCATCGTAGGCCACACCAATCACAAATTCGTTGCGACGGGCAGGCTCGCGAGAGAAGTTAATAATATTACCGGCAATGATTTTACCGTTCGGAACCACCACAATCTTGCCATCCGCGCTACGCATGGTCGTGGAGAAAATCTGCACGTTCAACACAGTTCCCGCCACACCGCCAAGGTCAACGTATTCACCAGCGCGGAATGGACGAAAGACGACCAGCAGGACACCTGCGGCAAGGTTAGACAGCGAACCCTGCAGCGCCAGGCCGACGGCTAAGCCCGCAGCGCCGATGACTGCGATAACCGAGGCGGTTTGCACACCCACGCGGCTCAGAGCGGCTATCAGCGTAAAAGCAATAATAGCGTAGCGTACCAGCGCAGAAAGAAAATCGGCAACAGTGGCATCAATATGTCGCGCCCGCATCAGGCGATTTACAGTATTGAAAACAATCCGCGCCACGATCAGACCGACAATAATAATCGCGAGAGCCGCGACGATGTTGACGGCATAGCTCAGCAGTAACTCCTGATTGCGCACCAGCCATGAACTGGCGTTATTTATGCTATCGACAACGTTCAAATCTTCCATTCAACTTTCCTTATGGATACCCGGACGGGAGATAAAATAACCAAACCTGCTACTGTCAGGCAGGTTAAGGGTAAACAATAAGAGTACGCCTTGCCAAATTGTTCACATTTATTTAACAACACCCCATGCCGTTTAGACAATAAAAAAGCCCGCATTTCTGCGGGCTTCCGGGTAAGAAACGAAATTTTCTTACAGAACGTCGATCGCGTTCAGCTCTTTAAATGCCTGCTCCAGACGAGTCACCATGGAAGTCTGTGCAGCGCGCAGCCATACGCGCGGATCGTAGTATTTCTTGTTCGGCTGGTCTTCGCCTTTCGGGTTGCCCAGTTGGCCTTGCAGGTAAGCCTCGTTAGTTTTGTAATACTGCAGGATACCGTCCCAGGTAGCCCATTGAGTATCAGTATCGATGTTCATTTTGATAACGCCGTAGCTTACGGAGTCTTTGATTTCCTGAGCGGAAGAACCGGAACCACCGTGGAATACAAAGTTCAGGCTGTTGTGTGGCAGGTTGTGTTTCTTAGAAACGTATTCCTGAGAATCACGCAGGATGGTCGGGGTCAGAACCACGTTACCTGGTTTGTAAACTCCGTGTACGTTACCGAAGGACGCTGCAATAGTGAAACGCGGGCTGATTTTGCTCAGCTCGGTGTACGCGTAATCAACGTCTTCTGGCTGGGTGTACAGAGCAGAAGCGTCCATGTGGCTGTTATCCACACCGTCTTCCTCGCCGCCAGTGCAGCCCAGTTCGATTTCCAGAGTCATGTCCATTTTGGCCATACGAGCCAGGTACTTAGCACAGATCTCGATGTTTTCGTGCAGAGTTTCTTCAGACAGATCAATCATGTGAGAAGAGAACAGCGGTTTGCCGGTAGCTGCGAAATGTTTTTCACCCGCGTCCAGCAGACCGTCGATCCACGGCAGCAGTTTCTTAGCGCAGTGGTCAGTGTGCAGAATAACTGGAACACCGTAGTGCTCAGCCATCTGATGAACGTGATGCGCACCAGAGATAGCACCCAGGATTGCTGCGCCCTGAGGAACGTCAGTTTTCACGCCATTGCCCGCGATGAACGCTGCGCCGCCGTTAGAGAACTGAACGATAACCGGAGAACGAACTTTTGCAGCTGCTTCCAGAACAGCGTTGATGGAATCAGTGCCCACACAGTTTACCGCTGGCAGAGCAAAGTTGTTTTCTTTAGCTACCTGGAATACTTTCTGAACGTCGTCGCCAGTGATGACGCCCGGTTTTACGAAATCAAAAATTTTAGACATGTTACGTAGTCCTGTATCTGTATCTTCGACCGTTGAAGAAGGTTCGCGAGCTTTTACGCGCGCTGAAAAACAGGCGGGTCTTCCCGCCTGAACTGAATTACTGCTTAGCGCGCTCTTCGAGCATGGCTACTGCCGGCAGAACTTTACCTTCCACGAATTCAAGGAATGCGCCACCGCCAGTTGAGATGTAGGAGATTTTTTCAGCAATGCCGAACAGGTCGATTGCTGCCAGGGTGTCGCCGCCGCCTGCGATAGAGAACGCTTCGCTGTCTGCGATGGCGTTAGCAACGATTTCAGTACCTTTGCGGAAGTTCGGGAATTCGAACACGCCGACCGGGCCGTTCCACAGGATGGTTTTCGCATTTTTCAGAATTTCAGCCAGTTTCTCTGCGGAAGCATCGCCCAGGTCCAGAATCTGCTCGTCATCCTTGATGTCGTTAACCGATTTCAGGGTAGCGGTTGCGGTTTCAGAGAACTCGCTTGCCACGCGAACGTCAGTCGGAACCGGAATATCGCAGGTAGTCAGCAGGCGTTTAGCTTCGTCAACCAGATCTGCTTCGTACAGAGATTTACCGACGTTATGACCTTGAGCGGCAACGAAGGTGTTGGCGATACCGCCGCCGACGATCAGTTGGTCAGCGATTTTAGACAGGGAATCCAGAACAGTCAGTTTAGTGGAAACTTTAGAACCACCGACGATAGCCACCATTGGACGAGCCGGTTCTTTCAGCGCTTTACCCAGGGCTTCCAGCTCAGCGGCCAGCAGCGGACCTGCACAAGCGACGTCAGCAAATTTGCCGATACCGTGAGTAGAAGCCTGCGCACGGTGAGCAGTACCAAACGCGTCCATGACAAATACGTCGCACAGCGCAGCGTATTTTTTCGACAGCGCTTCGTCGTCTTTCTTCTCGCCTTTGTTAAAGCGAACGTTTTCCAGAACCACTAGCTCACCAGCAGCCACTTCAACGCCGTCCAGGTAGTCTTTAACCAGACGTACCGGGTTAGACAGTTTGTCTTTCAGATAGTTAACAACCGGCAGCAGAGAGAATTCTTCGTTATACTCGCCTTCGGTAGGACGACCCAGGTGGGAAGTTACCATCACTTTCGCGCCCTGTTTCAGGGCCAGTTCGATGGTCGGCAGAGAAGCACGGATACGCGCATCGCTGGTTACTTTCCCTTCTTTAACCGGTACGTTCAGATCCGCACGGATAAAAACGCGTTTACCAGCCAGATCCAGATCGGTCATCTTAATTACAGACATGGTGAATCCTCTCGTTGATTCATAAAGTTTTGCAAGCGCGTCAGCGCCTTACCTGAAACCAATAGCTGCCATCGCTAACGTTGTGTCGAGCATCCGGTTAGCAAAGCCCCATTCGTTATCGCACCAGACCAGGGTTTTGATCAAATGCGCGCCACTTACCCGCGTTTGCGTGCCATCGACGATGGCGCTATGCGGATCGTGGTTGAAATCTATCGAGACTAACGGTAATTCCGTATAGTCAACTATACCATGAAATGCACCCTGTGCTGCTTTTTGCAGCAACTGGTTGACTTCACTTGCTTTTACTGGTTTCTTCACCGTCACGCTAAGGTCAATTGCCGTGACATTAATCGTCGGCACGCGTACCGCTATCGCTTCAAAACAGTCGTTAAACTGAGGAAAGATCCGCGCAATCCCTGCTGCCAGCTTAGTATCAACCGGTATGATCGATTGGCTGGCCGCTCGCGTACGACGTAAATCCGGATGGTAGGCATCAATGACCTGCTGATCGTGCATCGCGGAATGGATCGTCGTTACCGTCCCTGACTCAATGCCGTAGGCATCATCTAACAGTTTAATCACCGGAATAATGCAATTGGTGGTGCATGAGGCATTGGAGACGATACGATGTCCAGTGCGTAACTCATTATGGTTTACGCCAAAAACAACCGTCGCGTCGAGATCGTTGCCGCCAGGATGTGAAAAAAGCACCTTTTTTGCGCCAGCCTGAAGATGGGCTTCGCCATGCTCACGGCTGCCGTAAACCCCAGTACAGTCAAGCACCACATCAACCGACAGCTCCCGCCAGGGCAACGTCTCAAGGGAAGATTCATGCAGCAGACGAATGGCATCATCGCCAACAAACAGCTGCTCTCTCTCCTGGCGCACGTCCCAGGCAAAGCGCCCATGGCTGGTGTCATACTTCAACAAATGCGCGATGCCAGCAGCATCCGCCAGTTCATTGATTGCCACCACGGTGATTTCCGCACGACGTCCGGATTCATATAAAGCACGAACCACGTTACGCCCGATGCGACCGAAGCCATTAATCGCAATGCGTATGGTCATAGGTCTCCTGCAAGGCTGTCCCCGATATGAAGTGGCTGACAGAGTAATGCAGCAACGCCTTAAGGGAAACCTCACCTGTCGCAAACTGCGACTGATTGATTAATTGTCGAACACTTAGATGACTGAAACGCTTCAGCTAGAATAAGCGAAACAAGGAATAAAAGGAATGATTGTCCAGCTGAATAAGCCATTTATCTGACTTATGTCACATTTCCAAAGGAATAATGGTCATCCATAAATATTAAAAACGAACCTTATTCGCAAGTTGATATAAGAGGGTTCCCTTTCCTGCACTGCGGTGTCCCGGTCTGGATTTATTCTGAATTTATTCTGGATTTATTCTGAATTATCTCCATCACACTAGTCGGGCAGTACTTCATTATGTCATGGTGATCCTTTTACTCAAGGATGGTATTTATGAAGCTAAACCCACTGAAGTTATCTAATCAGCGCAGTAAAACTATCGCTTACTCTCTTGCCGGGTTACTCGTCCTGTTTCTGTTGATGCTCTCTTATTACACCATCAATGAAGGTGAACGAGGCATTTTGCTACGCTACGGTAAAATCGTGAAGGTCGCAGAACCAGGCCTGGGGTTTAAAATTCCCTTTATCGAGCAGGTCGAAAAGCTCTCAACCCGCAATCAGGCAGTGGTGTATCAGGGGCTTCAGGCCTATAGCCGCGATCAGCAACCAGCCAGGATGACCGTCTCCGTCAGCTTTCATGTTCCCCCTTCAGAAACCGGCGCGGTCTATACCAATTACAATACCATTGATGCGCTAAAAGAGAGACTCATCGTCCGGCAACTCCCCACCCAACTGGAAAACGTGTTTGGCCAGTATACCGCGATCAGCGCCGTCCAGGATCGAACTAAACTGGTTCAGGATCTGCAAAATGCAATGAAGAAATCCATTGTCGGCCCGGTGGTAATTGATGGCGTGCAGATTGAAAACATAGATTTTTCAGATGCCTATGAAAAATCAATCGAAGACAGAATGAAAGCCGAAGTGGCTATCGCGACGCGTAAACAGAATCTGGAGACAGAGAAAATCCAGGCACAAATTGCCGTTACCCAGGCTCAGGCACAAGCCGAAAGTAAACTGGCCGCTGCCAAAGCCGAGGCTGAGGCGATACGTCTGAAAGGTGCGGCGGAAGCCGAGGCGATTCGCCTGCGCGGAGAGGCACTGCGTGATAATCCTGGTCTTGTCGATCTGACCACGGCGGAACGTTGGGATGGTAAACTGCCGGAAACCATGATTCCCGGTGGCGCGGTACCTTTTATCTCAGCGAAATAAACGAAACAGGCCGCTCTCGCGGCCTAAGTATATAAGATTATTGATTACAGCAGCGCTTTCGCTTTGGCGATGACGTTATCTACAGTGAAGCCAAACTCTTCAAACAGTTGCTCCGCCGGGGCAGATTCACCGAAGGTGGTCATACCGACGATCGCGCCGTTCAGGCCTACATACTTGAACCAGTAGTCGGCGATACCCGCTTCGATGGCCACGCGTGCAGAGACGGCTTTCGGCAGTACCGCTTCACGGTAAGCAGCATCCTGCTTGTCGAACACGTCGGTGGACGGCATAGAAACCACGCGTGCTTTCACGCCTTCGGCAGTCAGTTTTTCGTAAGCGGCAACCGCCAGCTCAACTTCAGAACCGGTGGCAATGAAGATAAGCTCCGGTTGGCCGACGCAATCTTTCAGCACGTAACCGCCGCGGGCAACATTCGCCAGTTGCTCTTCGCTACGCTCCTGCTGCGCCAGGTTCTGACGGGAGAGGATCAGCGCGGTTGGACCATCCTGACGCTCAACGCCATATTTCCATGCGATGGCGGACTCCACCTGGTCGCACGGACGCCATGTGCTCATGTTTGGCGTCACGCGCAGAGAAGCCACCTGCTCAACCGGCTGGTGGGTCGGGCCGTCTTCGCCCAGGCCGATGGAATCGTGGGTGTAGACCATCACCTGGCGCTGTTTCATCAGCGCGGCCATACGCACCGCATTACGGGCATATTCCACAAACATCAGGAAGGTGGAGGTATATGGCAGGAAACCGCCATGCAGAGAGATACCGTTAGCAATAGCGGTCATACCGAACTCGCGCACGCCGTAGTGGATGTAGTTGCCGGCGGTGTCTTCGTTGATCGCTTTAGAACCGGACCACAGGGTCAGGTTACTTGGCGCCAGGTCCGCGGAGCCGCCGAGGAATTCTGGCAGCAACGGGCCGAAGGCTTCAATGGCGTTCTGGGATGCTTTACGGCTGGCGATTTTCGCCGGATTTGCCTGCAGCTTAGCGATGAATTCGCTTGCTTTCGCATCGAAGTCAGCTGGCATATCGCCTTTCATACGACGGGTGAATTCAGTTGCTTCCTGAGGGAAGGCTTTCGCGTAGGAAGCGAATTTCTCGTTCCAGGCAGACTCTTTCGCCTGACCGGCTTCTTTCGCATCCCACTGCGCGTAGATTTCAGACGGGATTTCAAACGCCGGGTGTTTCCAGCCGAGCGCTTCGCGGGTCAACGCGATTTCCGCGTCGCCCAGCGGCGCGCCGTGGGAGTCGTGGGTACCGGCTTTGTTTGGCGAGCCGAAACCGATGATGGTTTTGCACATCAGCAGAGACGGTTTGTCAGTCACTGCTCGCGCTTCTTCCACCGCGCGTTTAATCGAATCAGCATCGTGGCCGTCAACGCCGCGCACCACGTGCCAGCCATAGGCTTCAAAACGCTTCGCGGTGTCGTCGGTGAACCAGCCTTCAACATGGCCGTCGATGGAGATGCCATTGTCGTCGTAGAACGCCACCAGCTTGCCCAGCTTCAGGGTACCGGCGAGGGAGCATACCTCGTGAGAGATACCTTCCATCATGCAGCCGTCGCCCATAAACGCGTAGGTGAAGTGGTCAACAATATCGTGACCCGGACGGTTGAACTGCGCCGCCAGCGTTTTCTCCGCAATGGCCATACCGACCGCATTCGCAATACCCTGCCCCAGCGGACCGGTAGTGGTTTCGACACCTGCGGTGTAGCCGACTTCCGGGTGACCCGGGGTTTTCGAGTGCAGTTGACGGAAGTTTTTCAGCTCGGATATTGGCAGATCATAACCGGTGAGGTGCAGCAGGCTGTAAATCAACATTGAGCCGTGGCCGTTGGACAGCACAAAGCGGTCACGGTCGGCCCAGGACGGGTTCTGCGGGTTATGGTTCAGGAAATCACGCCACAGGACTTCGGCAATGTCAGCCATCCCCATCGGGGCACCCGGGTGGCCGGATTTGGCTTTCTGTACTGCGTCCATGCTCAGCGCACGAATAGCGTTAGCAAGCTCTTTACGTGAGGACATTTTGACTCCAGATCAGATAATGAAGGCCATACCCGCAACGACTTGACGACAGCGTGTTTTGGGCTACGCCGGAAAAAAGTGTGAACAATGTAACCTAAGCGGCAAAGCATGTACATGGAGCATCCTTTTACCGTTTAAGAAATCTCTGGAACACGTTGCGCTACGCTGTAATCCCCTCGCCCACATCCTGGGATAGTATTTATAATTTGCACAGGATACGGCAGGCCTGCCATCGCCGTTTACTCGGATAAATAACCATAAGATTGTGGAAAATAAAAAATGAAAATTCGCTCAGCTATTCTTGCCCTTGGGATCGCAGCAACGCTTACCGGATGCCAGAACATGGACTCAAATGGTCTGCTTAGCTCCGGCGCTGAGGCCTTCCAGGCTTACTCTCTCAGCGATGAGCAGGTCAAATCCTTAAGCGATAAAGCCTGCCAGGAGATGGATGCTAAAGCCACTATCGCACCAGCCAGCAGTGAATACAGCAAACGACTGACTAAAATCGCCGCCGCACTGGGAGACAATATCAACGGCCAGCCAGTGAACTACAAGGTGTACCAAACCAAGGATGTTAACGCCTTCGCGATGGCTAACGGCTGCATCCGCGTTTATAGCGGGCTGATGGATTTGATGAACGATAACGAAGTCGAAGCGGTCATCGGCCACGAAATGGGGCACGTTGCGCTGGGACACGTGAAGAAAGGCATGCAGGTAGCGTTGGGCACCAACGCGGTACGCGCGGCGGCGGCCTCCGCGGGCGGCATCGTCGGTAGCCTGTCGCAGTCGCAGCTGGGCGATCTGGGCGAAAAACTGGTGAACTCGCAGTTCTCCCAGCGCCAGGAGTCCGAGGCGGATGACTACTCGTACGATCTGCTGCGCAAGCGTGGAATCAATCCGACAGGTCTCGCGACCAGCTTCGAGAAACTGGCGAAGCTGGAAGCCGGACGCCAAAGCTCAATGTTTGATGACCACCCGGCATCAGAAGCGCGCGCTCAGCATATTCGCGACCGGATGGCCGCGGACGGGATCAAATAATTCTCCCCCAAGTTTGTAACAAATCAGAGGTTATTGGCTTTGCCAATAACCTCTGATTCCGCTTACTCGCCTTTCTTCGCCGCCTGGATATAGAGCATCTCCAGCGCTAACGTCGCCGCCGCCAGAGCAGTGATCTCTGACTGATCGTAAGCCGGAGCCACTTCCACCACGTCCATCCCAACGATGTTTAGATCCTTCAGGCCACGCACCAGTTTGATCGCACGATCGGAGGTCAACCCGCCGATGACCGGCGTACCTGTACCTGGAGCAAACGCCGGATCCAGGCAGTCGATATCAAAGGTCAGGTACACCGGCATATCGCCGACGATCTGTTGCACCTGAGCGATCACTGAGTCGACGCTGCGATCGTTAACCTGCCCCGCATCCAGCACCGTGAAGCCGTTGTCTTTATCAAACTCGGTACGAATTCCGATCTGCACGGAGTGATTCGGATCGATCAAGCCTTCGTTCGGCGCGGTATAGAACATGGTGCCATGGTCAAATTCGCAGCCATTGGCGTAGGTATCAGTGTGGGCATCAAAGTGCACCAATGCCATTTTGCCGAAGTGCTTAGCATGAGCGCGCAGTAGCGGCAGCGTCACAAAGTGGTCGCCGCCGAAAGAGAGCATGCGTTTACCTGCCGCCAGCAGTTTTTCCGCGTGAGCCTGCAGCTTTTCACTCATTTCACGCGCATCGCCGAAGGCATAAACCAGATCGCCGCAGTCCACGACGTTCAGACGCTCACGCATGTCAAAGTTCCACGGGAAACGGTTGTGCTCCCACGCAAGGTTAGTCGACACCTGACGGATCGCCGCCGGGCCATGACGACCGCCCGCACGTCCGGAGGTCGCCATATCAAACGGTACGCCAGTGATGACCCAATCCGCATCGCTGTCATACGGCATGAAATTCATCGGTAGACGCAGAAAACCAAATGCGTTGGATACCAGGGAGTTATCGTATTGATGACCTAAGGTGCTCATGGGTATGACCTCTTTTTGCCGTCGTGGTATTTAAAAAAGATATAAAAAAACCCTTTCGCGTCGTTAGGCCCGACGAGAAAGGGTTTGATTTACATATAGCATATTGGACGTAATTATCGCCTTATACACTTCATCCTTCAAGCTGCTTCTTTGTTGGCTGCCTCGATGCATCTCGAATGATTTTGTGTATAAACGCTGGACCCGGCTTCAAGCGAAGCGCTTTATTTGCGGCAAGGCGGCGGCGCGTAGCCGTTGCTGTCTGCCGGGAAAGCCTGAGCCGAGCACGGCGGCAACGTTTTCTTAGTTGGCCCCTGTAATGCAAAGGCTGCGAAGCCAATAACTCCGGTATTACGCACATCTCCCTGCGCAGAATTAGCCGCATAGGAATCAGATGCATCAGAGAACTGGAATGCCGCTTCTGTGTGCTTATCTTTCCTGAACCCTTTAATTGCCAGCGAATCACCCGCGTTAACAATATAGCCGTGGTTGTTCAGAGAACCTGATTTGCCGTTCAGCACATCCAGGCCATCGACCGTCGCAACGATTTCATAATTTGTATCACGACTGTGATTACGGACATACAACTGATAATGAGTTCCCACTCTGGCAGGGATAATATATTGCCATTGTCCGGCTGATGAGGTGTAGCGACGGGTAATCGGAATAGAGTTAAAATTAGCATCACGCACGGCATATTCCAGCTCGTTGATACGAATGCTATATACCCTGTCGTATCCCGACGGGTATTTACTCGAATAGTTTATTAATATCATTTCAGAGGGTTCGCGTTCCGCTCGTTCAACCGAAACGCTTTCAACCGTTGAACGCACATCGCCGCCCCAGGCGGTTCCTACATCTGAAGCCGGTGCATTGCTGTAGTGCATTGAATTTGAACAACCGCCTAATAACAACAATATTCCGGCAATTATGCTGTTGAACTTAAATCCTTTCATCTCTGATCCTTCTCTGCTGCAGGGTTAGCTGTCAGAGATAATAAAGATATATTTAAGATTAAGAAGCGTAATTTATCATATTTTCGATTCAATCAATAAAAAAGAGCCGAATTATATTAATAACTCGGCTCTCAAGCAGAATACTCTTAATTATTCATCTTCGAGATAGGTATAACCATATAAACCCGCTTCGAACTCTTCAAGAAATTGCTGCTGCAGGGCGGCATCCAGGTCCGTCTTTTTCACCTGGTCACGGAACTGGGTCAGCAGCGTGTTCGGATCCAACTGTACGTACTGCAGCATATCCGCAACGGTATCCCCTTCATCCGACAGCTCAACTTCGACGCTGCCATCAGGGAAGACAAATACGTCTACGGCTTCCGTATCGCCAAACAGGTTGTGCATATTGCCCAGGATCTCCTGGTAGGCACCTACCATGAAGAAGCCCAGCATGGGCGGGTTCTCCGGATCGTATTCCGGCATCGGCATGGTGGTCGCAATACCGTCGCCATCTACATAGTGGTCAATCGCGCCATCGGAATCGCAGGTGATATCCAGCAGCACCGCGCGACGTTCCGGTACCTTGTTCAGCCCTTCCAGCGGCATCACTGGGAACAGTTGATCGATACCCCAGGCATCCGGCATCGACTGGAACAGAGAGAAGTTGACGTAAATCTTATCCGCCATGCGCTCCTGCAGTTCATCGATAATCGGGCGATGCGCGCGGTTGCTGGGGTCAAGCTGTTTCTGCACTTCATGGCACATATTCAGATACAGTTGCTCGGCCCAGGCGCGCTCCTGAAGATTAAAGGTGCCGGAGGAGTAACCGATGTGAATATCGTGGAGATCCATCTGACTGTCGTGCAGCCATTCGCGCAGCGAGCGGCTGTTGCCGGTTTCCTGCATCTCCAGCCAGGTTTCCCACATGCTTTGCAGCGGACGAGCGGCGTCCTCCGCTGGCGGCGTTGCCTTGGTATATTCGTTACGCTCGACGCCGATAATATTCGATACCAGCACGGTGTGGTGCGCAGTAACCGCGCGTCCGGATTCGGTAATCACCGTCGGATGCGGCAGACCGTTCTCTTCACAGGCATCGCCAATCGCCCAGATAATGTTGTTGGCGTATTCGTTCAGGCCGTAGTTCACCGAGCAGTCGGACTGCGAACGGGTCCCTTCATAGTCAACGCCGAGGCCGCCGCCAACATCGAAGCACTGGATATTGACGCCCAGCTTATGCAGTTCAACGTAGAAACGCGCGGATTCACGCACGCCCGTGGCGATATCGCGAATGTTGGCCATCTGTGAGCCAAGGTGGAAGTGCAGCAGCTGCAGGCTGTCGAGATGCCCTGCGGCGCGCAGAATTTCAACCAGTTGCAGAACCTGGGTCGCCGCGAGGCCAAATTTGGATTTTTCTCCGCCGGAGGATTGCCATTTACCGGAGCCCTGCGAAGCCAGACGCGCACGCACGCCAAGACGCGGCACCACGTTCAGCCGTTCGGCTTCTTCCAGCACGATGGTGATTTCCGACATTTTCTCGATGACCAGATAGACCTTATGGCCCATCTTTTCGCCCACCAGCGCCAGACGGATATATTCACGGTCTTTATAGCCGTTACACACAATCACGCTGCGGGTCATACCGGCGTGCGCCAGGACCGCCATCAGCTCCGCCTTCGAACCGGCTTCCAGACCCAGCGGCTCGCCGGAGTGGATCAGCGACTCAATCACGCGGCGATGCTGGTTAACCTTGATTGGATAAACCAGGAAGTAGTCGCCGTTATAGCCATAAGACTCACGCGCGCGTTTAAAGGCGGCGTTAATTGAACGCAGGCGGTGCTGCAAAATCTGCGGGAAGCAGAACAGGGCAGGCAGACGCTGCCCCTGAGCTTCACGCGCTTTCACCAGCTCGGCAAGGTCCACGCGCGCTTCCGGGACATCAGGATCAGGGCAGACGCTGATATGGCCCAGTTCGTTAACGTCGTAGTAGTTATTACCCCACCAGGCAATATTGTAAGTACGTAGCATCTTGCTAGCTTCCTGGGAGCTCATCGCAACCTCCTGCATGGAACGTAGTACACCGTGATCGCCTGCTGACGAAGGCGAAGATAGAAACATGTCGTCAGACATAGCGAACCTCAAATTTTAGTAACAAGTGTAAAACAGTTGACTACTATCGCAATCCGAAGAAGCGATAACAACCCATAAGCAGTCCGAAATCCCAGCAGATAGTGCTGATCTTGCGACTGAGCGACCGGTTTCTTATTCATATCATCGTAAAACACGTAGCCGAACGGAGTATGACAGTCCGGAGAAACCACGAGAAAACTCTTGCTATTGCAAGAGCGCCCTTGTTCAGTTTTCCAGTTGCCTGCCGGCCCGGGAATCCTGAGAAGCGCCGAGGTGGGTAGAACATCGGCTGGCGTGCATAAGAGAGATGCGAGTTGCGGGATAGTGACGCGCGACGGAACGACGCGACGAATCAGGCGAAAAACGTGGGTTCATTATCTGGTATCACCTCCACACTGCCCCGATACGGGCCAGCGACAAGCCAAAGCTATACATTCCGAACAGCCAGCGAAAACGCCGCTGCGGGATATTGTAAATAGAGACTGCTTAACCCGGCTGGAAGTGGCGTCACGAGATGAGTGCTCGTGCGCTTTTTTAATGAGCCGCGTGCGGCGTTTTATACCGAGAAGCGGGGTAAAAAGCAAAATAAAAATATGCGTGTCGCCGGGTATTGTCAGGAAAAATTGCCACCATCCTTTTCTATAAATGCGACGAATATCAAAAAAGGGTGGAAATGGGGTCAAGAACTGCCCTAAAATAGCCATCCAGAAGTTAATCCATCTATACTGATTAACGCGCAGACTGCTCGTATCACTACCTGCAAGCTTTGGTAGAGTCATCCGTCAAAGCCATTCTATACAACAGTATGAACTACCCGAATCGTCCACAGGTGAAATAAAACATGGCAAAACACCTTTTTACGTCAGAGTCCGTATCAGAAGGGCATCCCGACAAAATTGCTGACCAAATCTCCGACGCCGTGCTGGATGCGATCCTCGAACAAGATCCGAAAGCGCGTGTAGCATGTGAAACCTACGTCAAAACCGGTATGGTTCTGGTTGGTGGCGAAATCACCACCAGCGCATGGGTTGATATTGAAGAGATCACCCGTAATACGGTCCGTGAAATTGGCTACGTGCATTCCGATATGGGCTTTGATGCCAACTCCTGCGCGGTGCTGAGCGCTATCGGTAAACAGTCTCCGGACATCAACCAGGGCGTTGACCGTGCCGATCCGCTGGAACAGGGCGCGGGCGACCAGGGCCTGATGTTTGGCTATGCCACCAACGAAACCGATGTGCTGATGCCTGCGCCAGTCACCTATGCCCACCGCCTGGTACAGCGTCAGGCTGAAGTGCGCAAAAATGGCACCCTGCCGTGGCTACGCCCGGATGCGAAAAGTCAGGTCACCTTCCAGTACGACGACGGTAAAATCGTTGGTATCGACGCGGTGGTTCTGTCAACTCAGCACGCTGAAGATATTGACCAGAAATCACTGCAGGAAGCGGTGATGGAAGAGATCATCAAACCGGTTCTGCCGACCGAGTGGCTGAACAGCGCGACAAAATTCTTTATCAACCCAACCGGCCGTTTTGTTATCGGCGGCCCCATGGGCGATTGTGGCCTGACCGGGCGTAAAATCATCGTTGATACTTACGGCGGTATGGCTCGTCACGGCGGTGGCGCATTCTCCGGTAAAGATCCTTCTAAAGTGGACCGTTCTGCTGCCTATGCGGCACGCTATGTTGCGAAAAACATCGTTGCGGCTGGCCTTGCCGATCGTTGCGAAATTCAGGTTTCTTACGCTATCGGCGTCGCAGAGCCGACTTCGATCATGGTTGAAACCTTCGGTACCGAAAAAGTGCCGTCCGAGCAGTTGACCCTGCTGGTTCGTGAGTTCTTCGACCTGCGCCCGTATGGACTGATCCAGATGCTGGATCTGCTGCACCCAATCTACAAAGAGACAGCGGCATACGGTCACTTTGGTCGCGAGCATTTCCCATGGGAAAAAACCGACAAAGCAGCTCAGTTGCGCGACGCGGCCGGTCTGAAATAAGACTCTGCTCTCCTCGCTTTCAAGGCCAGCCTCCCGCTGGCCTTTTTGTTTTTAACGCCCTTCAGCTAACTCCGAATCCTGCCTGCAACAAACTTTTATGGAAGCGATTACATTACATGGGGATTAAATATTTCCCCTTTATGCATTCAAAATGTAATGGTAATTCACTTTGTTACACAATATTTCAGCAAAGTCTGATTAATGTTGTTAATTCCTTAAGCTAAACTTTAGTAATATACTGATTTAAATATATTTATATAAAGAAAGTTTCTTTATTTCAGTGTAATCGATTACACTGATGTGATTATCATCACATTTTTTTACTCCGTATTTACCTACCCTACGCATTGATAAGATCAATAACCCAACCGGAGGGTGTTATGCCTGACAACAAAAAACAAGGGCGTTCGAATAAGACAATGACATTCTTTGTCTGCTTCCTCGCCGCACTGGCAGGCCTGTTATTCGGCCTGGATATCGGTGTTATTGCGGGTGCCTTACCCTTTATTGCCAACGAATTCCAGATAAGCGCCCACACGCAGGAATGGGTGGTCAGCTCCATGATGTTCGGCGCCGCCATCGGCGCAGTGGGCAGCGGCTGGCTCTCCTTCAAACTCGGGCGCAAAAAAAGCCTGATGATTGGCGCCATCCTGTTCGTTGCCGGTTCGCTGTTCTCCGCAGCCGCACCGAACGTGGAAGTGCTGCTGATCTCCCGCGTGC